>JAQSXM010000069.1 GCA_029256645.1 Sporomusa sp.
CCGAAATCCTTGCCGTGGTCCAGATTCATCGCCACAGGTATCTTGGCTTCCTCGGCCATTTTCCTGACAATCAGCGGAATATATTCGCCCTTGATGTATCCGGTCAGATGATGTGCTGCGATATCAACAATAATCGGAGCATGTTCCTCTTCGGCAGCCTTAATGGCAGCCCGGGCTGTTTCAAAATTAAATACATTGGGAGCGGCAACAGCGTAGTTGTGCTTATTGGCATCTTCCAATATCTCTTTCATAGTTATAAACATAATGGTATCTCTCCTCGTTTAACTTTATTTGGGATAACCTGCTCTCCGGGCTTATCCTGAGAGCAGGCTATCTTACCCGGTCTAGACAGTTTTAATCACTACATCAAAATCCTCTGCAACCGCTTCTTCTTCTACCTCTAAGCCAACAGGTATTTTAGGCCGGATGACCGACAGGATAATTCCCGTAACCAGCGAGCCCACAATGAGTGCTATGATAAACCCCCCTGGATTCAGCATCAACGGCACCGAGAATGATCCCCCGTGGGGCAAAGGCGATTCTACCCCCCAAAGCATACACAGTCCTCCGGCTACGGCCGAACCGATGGAAGAAGAAGGGATTACCCGGAAAGGGTCGGCGGCGGCAAAAGGCAGAACACCCTCAGTAACCTGGCATAGTCCTAATGGGATGGCCACCTTGGCGGCTTCTCTTTCCGCGGGGGTGAACTTGTTCCTGGCAAAAGCAAACACGGATAATCCGACGCCAAGCGGCGGGGTCATGCTTGCACAGATCTTGCTTGCAGCAGGTCCCATGACGCCGTCTGCCAATAGGCCATTGGCAACAGTGCTGCCCACTTTATTCACAGGGCCGCCCATATCAAATCCCATCAGCCCGCCAATAATCGCGCCAAACAAAAACTTGGAAGCAGTATTCATAGACTTAATTGTTTCTGCGGCCCAGGCTGAGGCGGAAGCGATAGGCGGTCCGATAATGACCAGCATAAAGATGGACCCCATAAGACCGGCTAACAGCGGAATGATCAGAATAGGCATCAGGGGCACAACAGGCTTGGGAACTTTCACATAATTCCGGATTAAGACAACGCAATAGCCGACAATTAAGCCGCCAATAATGCCCCCGATAAAACCGGCTTTAATTTGTACCGCCAGGGTGCCGATGAGCAGTCCCGGCGCAATACCAGGCTTGTCACCTACGGAAAAGGCGATATAGGCACTTAATACAGGCACAACCAAACCCATGGCCACAGTGCCGGCCGTGTTCATCATGCCGGGAATGGTATCAGGCTGTTGTGCCACATTTACTCCACCCAGCATTTTTGCAAAGGCCAGTAAGAGACCGCCCATTACAATCGCCGGTATCATATAGGAAATCCCTGTTAAAACGTGTTTTTTAATTTCGCCGCCCACGCTGCGGCTGGCATCGTTTTTACCCACTTTATAGCCTCTTTTCCTTTATAGATTTAACTTTTCCTGGATTTTTTTGATTAGCGTTTCCGGAGTCTTGACAATAGTCGAAATAGGAACTTCCACCAGTTTCTTGCCGTTAAATCTTTCTTTGCCGAGAATCTCAATATCGGCGGCGATGATTACTACATCAGCTTCTTCGATATCTTGTTTGGTTAACGCGTTCTGGGTACCAATGGTCCCCTGCGTCTCGACTTTTACTTTATGTCCCAGTTTTTTGGCTGCATTGACAAACTTTTCTTTGGCAACATAGGTATGGGCTATTCCTGCCGTGCATGCTGTTATCCCGACAATATTCATCTGTTACCCCTCCTTTCTTACAAAATTCCACTCATACAGATATTTCTGTGGTATTAAAGATTTCCAGCACCTGCCGATGATCTTTGGCGGCCAATATCCTTTGCTGGGAATCATCATGAGCAAGGACGGCCGCCAATTGTGATAACAGCCTTAAATGCTCATCACTGCCATTGTCTTCCGGGACGGCAAAGAGAAAAATAATTTTTACCGGATTGCCGTCCAAAGTCTCCCAGCCTATGGGATTTTGCAGTCTTGCCAGAGCAACACTGGTCTTGAGCACACTACTGGACTTTCCATGCGGAATAGCAATAAAGTTGCCAATTCCGGTCGGTCCTTCCGCCTCTCTGCCGTGCACATCCTGCAAGTAACTTATCCTGGAAGATATTGCGCCATCGGCAAGCAACAACTCGGATAACTTTTCCAGTGCGTCTTGTTTGCTTGCCGCATTCATAGCTAAGTCGATAATCTCCGGCCTTAGCACTTCACTAAATTCCATTGCATCTTATCCCCTTAAGTTTTTTATAGATAGCACTGCTCTTCAAGCAATTTCAATGCCGCTGCCTGATCTCCGGCATTTCTCAGCAAGGCTAAAAATTTATCCATATCAAGTGCTTTGTACAAGTTCCCGAGAACTTCCGTGGAATTTAAAACATCGATATCTGCTACGGCCAGCATAAAAATAATGTCTACATATTCGCCATGCCCCCACTTAACAGGTCTCTTCAATACAGCTAACGCTATTTGCGACCGGTTGACGCTCTGAGGAAAACCATGAGGAATGGCAACTCCTTTGCCAATTTCCGTTGAATGACTGTTCTCCCTTTTCAGTACGCTTTGCTCAAAATCTGCTTTTACATAGCCGTGGGCTATCAGTCGGGCGCACATATCCTGTATCGCAGCTTCTTTACTGTCATAACTAACATTGATTTGAATAAGCTCTTTGCTGATTATAGGGTTATGCGGCTGTTTTCTGAAACCGGCAATATAAGTACTAAGCTTTAAAATGTCTGTCTGATTCAATAACGGGCTAATCACAAGAACCGGTTTTGGTGCCGTAACAGGAACAGTGGATATAATAAGGTCGATATCCTGCAGGATGGTGTGTTGTAATGTAATAATTGAGGTCACTTTGCTGATTTCAATTTCTTTAAAATGCCGCTCCAGCTTGATTGCCAAAAATTGCGAGCTTCCCATTCCACTAGGGCAAACAACAAGGGCTCTGACCGGTTTCTTCTGCCTTTCAATAGCAGCGCCAAGATGCAAGGCGATATAACCGATTTCCTCCTCGGTGATTTTCTTTCCCAGATGCCTTTCAAAGACAGTACTGGCTATCCAGGCAACTCCGAATATTTCCGGATAGTCTTCTTTGATTTGTTGCAACAGCGGGTTCCGCAAATTGAGATCATATTCCAGCCGGTTGATAGTAGGCCTTAGATGCAGCACCAAACCATGTAAGGCCTGTTTGTCATGGCTAAAGTCGACAGACAACGCTTTTTGCGCAATACTGATAATTTCTTTAGCCATGATTATCGCCAGTTCCTGATCATCTTCACCCTCAAAAATTACACCGATATCCTGATCAGGGCTTCTCTGCAGCTTACTGCCAAGGATATGAAACAAGATATAGCCGATTTCCTGGTCCGGCAACTTAATCCCAAATTGGTCTTGAATATCATCGGCAATCTGTTTGGCAAATTGGTATTCGTTTTTTGTTTTCAAATCTGCTAAGGTTGCATGAGATAAGATGATATCCCGGCCATCCTGCAACCGCTTGATAGCTATGGCTATATGAATAACCAAACTGGCAAAAGCCTCTGTGGTAAACTGGTATCCCATGGTTTCCTCCGACCGGTTTACGATTTTTTCCAGTCGTTGGTAGTCGATATTGATTAAACCTGCTAATTTATTCCTGGTGTTATAATCAATTTTCGGTGCAGAATCGTTGTATAACATTTCCTGCAGCTCGGTATACCCTCTGTTAGAGACAATTAAATTTGCTATAGCGTTACGGCAGTTTTCTTCCCGGCCTGCTATTTTAATGCCGTAATTCGTTCTTCTCACAAGTTTCAAATCAAATGACTTCAACCACTTCTCAATGTTTTCCAGATCCTTTTGAATGGTTACATTGCTGACGTAAAGCTCCTGTGCTATTTTCTTAATCGTTACACTCCCTTCACTCATGAAAAGCCGTTTTAGAATATTGTTTTTTCTTTCCTGGGGTGAATAGGGTTCAATGCTGTAAGTATGTACCCTGACTTCATTAGCAACCTGCAACCGGGTCTGGTCTGCGCCTTGCAATTGTATGCCAATGCCCGGCCGCTTTTGCAGCGTAAGTTCCCGGTCTTTGAGAAACTGCTCCACCATGATTAAATCATTCCGTACGGTCCGATTCGACACTTTAAGCTGCTGGGCAATGTTATCTATTTTCACCGGTCCCTCGCTGTTGAGCAACATACAGATGATTTTGTTGACTCTGCTCGTACTGATCACCTCCTGCCGGAAGACTTGTGGCAACAACTTATATTATTGGCCGGCATCTTTAGTCACATTATAGGAGTGAATTCTGTATATTTCAATATGTCTAACTATTATAATAATTACCTTAACAATGTGGCAATTATTTAGTAAACCATGCTGCAAACCTTACCGTTCCTGGTGTTTGTCAGGTTCCGTCTCCGCCCTGCCCACGGCCGGTTCCGGTTTGCCAACAGCACCCTACCGTGTTATATTGCTGATAGATGGATTATGGATGACGGGAGTTGGAAAAATGCGCAGCATGCTGGCAATCCTGACCTATAAGCGATATGAAACAGCAGACCGGATTGTAATTGTTTTTAATTCTGTCCTCATGTATCTAAGAATCGGTATTGCAACAATTGGCTGCATTGCCTGTATATTAAATGAGTTCATCATCGGGATTACCGCCTTATTAACGATAATCGTCCTGCAAGTGCTATATGGAGCGCTGACAGCCCCGCTCTTCCGTGAAGTAACAGCGGCAATAAAAAATGGTAAAGCGCAAATCACCGGCAGTAAATATTCCCTGCAGAACCCCCTAACGGTAACGATTGCAAAGTAAGGACAGGTATCAAAAAACAAGCCTCATCCCCGCATTACGCAAGGGCTGAGGCTTGTTGCACAGTTAGGCACAGCTGATGTTTTTACATTACTTTATTCAATAAGGCACAGGATATGTCTCTCCTGCTTCATACCATTCCCATACCAAGCTGGATAGCTTTCTCATTCAGCCTTTCCGTTCCCTTGGGCACACGGGCCAAAACAGCTTTTATCAGTGAATCGGCCGATACTATATTGGTTATTTTGATTATAGCACCCAAAGCTATTATATTCGCAAATAGTGCTTTCCCTAAGGCTTCCTTAGCAGCTTGGGTAATTGGAAGCTGGTATAACCTGCTAAAATTTGTTTCCGGCAAGCGATGTACAAACAGATTGTCAGTAACCAGTATGCCTGCTTGCGTAAGATCGGTGGTATATTTCATACAAGCTTCCTGGCTCATGGCCAATACCAGATCAGGTACTGTTACCTTCGGATAATGGATTACCTTGTCAGAAATAAGAACTTCCGCTTTGCTGGAGCCACCCCGCGCTTCAGGCCCATATGACTGGGACTGTATGGCAAGTTGTCCATCTAAAAGAGCTGCTTCAGCCAAGATAATCCCGGCTAGTATCAACCCCTGTCCACCAGTTCCGGATAAACGCAGTTGCTGCATATTAATTCGCTCCTTTCCGGACTTTGGCTGTCAGCTTATCATATTCCTCTGTGTATTCCGGTGCCTGCGCCTGATAGAGCATACCAAGGGGGAACTTGCCGGCTTTTTCTTCGTCCGGCAGTTTATCATAAGCACTAAGCGCAACACCATGTTCCTTTTGCCACCTCATCATGTCCGCAGCAGATCCCAGCTTATTCTGGCGTCCATAAGAAATTGGACAGGCGGTTATTGCATCGACAATACCAAAGCCCTTATGCTGGATACCCTGGCAAATCAGGTCTGCTAACATTTGCGTGTGAAAAGTGGTAGCACGGGCAATATAGGTTGCACCTGCACCTTTCGCCAGATCGGCTATGTTAAACGGGCGGTCTATTGTTCCATACGGGGCAGTTGTCGCCTTGGAGCCAGTTGGCGTAAGCGGCGAATACTGGCCGCCGGTCATACCATAAATATTGTTATTGTACAGTACCACAGTAACATCTACATTACGGCGGGCAGCATGAATAAAGTGGTTGCCACCGATCGCGGTAGCGTCGCCGTCGCCGGTAACGACAATTACTGTAAGCCGCGGTTCGGCAAGTTTAATGCCGGTGGCTACCGGCAAAGCACGGCCATGGGCGGAGTGTACGGTATTAAAATCAAGATAGCCGGAAGCACGGCTTGAGCAGCCTATCCCGGATACGATCACTACATTGTCTTGTTCAAGGCCAAGTTTGTCTATCGCCCGTACGAGGGCACCGGTGACAATCCCATTGCCGCAGCCCGGACACCAAATATGGGGCAGCCGCCCGGGGCGGAAGTACTTTTCGACAATTTGTTCCATGTTCATCTTACATCCCCCTCCCCAATCACCTCGATTACAGTCAGAAGTTCAGCCGGTGTAATCGCTTCGCTATTATATTTGGCATGTTTTGTGACCGGCACCCTGCCGGCAACTGCCCGTTGCACCTCCAGGACATATTGGCCGCAATTCATCTCGGCGACGATTATGTTTTTTACTGTGCCTGCGATTTCGTCAACCTGCTGTTCCGGAAACGGCCACATTGTGATGGGGCGAAAGAGTCCGGCTTTAATCCCGTTCGCGCGGGCGGCATCAATGGCTGCATACGCGGTGCGGGCGGTGCCGCCGTATGCGATAACAACGGTCTCAGCATCTTCCATACAGTAGTTCTCATACAGAACAATATCAGCAAGATTGTTGTAAATCTTGGCATGCAGACGGTCAAGGCATTTTTGGGTAGCAGCAGGAGAGCCGTCAGGAAAACCACATTCATCATGTACAAGACCTGTTACGTGCCAGCGATAACCGCTGCCAAACGACGCCATTGCCGGTACAAGATCACTGTCCGGTTGGTAGGCTTGGTATTCTGCCGGGGAAACCTGCGGCCGCCTGCGCTGGGGTTTGACAATTTCATCATAGGAATCAGGTAGTTCAATCTTTTCGCGCATGTGACCGATGATTTCATCAAGGAGGAGAATAACCGGAATACGGTATTTCTCGGAAATTTCATAGGCCTTGATAGTCAGGGTGAAACATTCGGAAACACTGGCCGGAGTAAGCGCGATGATTGGATGGTCGCCGTGAGTTCCCCAACGCGCCTGCATCACATCACCCTGGGCCGGCGCAGTAGGCTGACCGGTGGAAGGGCCTACCCGCTGGACGTTGACGATTACCAACGGAATCTCCGCCATACAGGCATAGCCAATTAATTCCTGTTTCAAAGAAAAACCCGGACCGCTGGTTGCGGTCATTACTTTCTTGCCGGTCAGAGCTGCGCCAATGATAACACCGATGCCGGCTATTTCATCTTCCATTTGGATGAACTTTCCGCCAACAGCCGGTAACATTTTCGCCAGGGCTTCGGCCACTTCAGTAGAAGGTGTAATCGGATATCCGCCAAAAAAACCTACACCGGCAGCAATTGCCCCTTCGGCAATTGCCTGATTCCCCTGCATAAGATAAAGTTTGGACACTATATTCTCACTCCTTATTATTTAGTATGAAAATAGCAAAGTCCGGGCAGCGCATTTCACACTGGCGGCAGCTGGTGCATTCTTTTTCAGCGATAATTTCTACTTTCCCAACTTCATTGACAGTTAATACTTTTTGCGGGCAGAATTCTACACAGATACTGCAGCCTTTACAGCGACGGGGATATATTTTTACAGTCACTTTCGTTCACCCCTCATTTCATATTTGGTAGGTCGGTGAATTAAATGTTGCTCTCACCAGATAAAATGTCAGACTTGAGTTTCTATAGAAAACCCCCGGCCATCGCCGGGGGTTTTCAGAAGTAGCTAACTGCGCCAACACTGCTGCCTTATGATAATGCCCGGGCTTCCTGCTGCAGGTTATTATCCTCCGCAGTTGAAGCTTCAACCTCAATCCCATGCGGCAATGGACGTCCGTCCAGATCGACATGAACAAATGTCAGAAAACCATCAACAATCATCTCGGCGGTGCTTTTGTTAACAATCCGAACATAACTAACCAACCTTGTGCGGCCGGCATGGACAACCTTGCTTTCACACAGGATGATACTGCCCTTCCGTACAGGGGCCTTAAACCGCATGCCATGAATTTTGACACATACGACATTCTCAGGGGCGGTAACTGACGCAGCAGCAATGAACCCCGCCTCGACAAACCATTCTGCGCCTTTTCCTGCAAACAATGTGCCATGGTGGTTTAGGTCCGCCACTTTTATCAACCGGCATATTTGAATAGGTTTAATCTCCACGGTAAGTATCCCTCAACAATCTTTCGATTCTCTTTTACTATGTCATTTAAGTACCACTATTTGCTTGTGCTCTTGGGAACTGCAGGCTTTCTTTACTTTAATTTTTCGGGAAACGTTGTTAAATCAGCATAGCGGTTATCTGTTTTATACGGGGATTGAGCAACAGTAGCTCTGATAATTTTCTGCCTTGAACCCGGGTCGCCCCAAACCACGGAGACTTCTGTTCCGAGTGTTGCATAGGCGATATCAATGGAACAATGAGAAATCAGCTCTCTGAAATAGAAGCTGTAGCACCTATTAGTAGCAATACCAATCACTTTATCTCCATCCATTACTTTATCGGCATGGTTGCAATACCACTGTTGTCTGGGCAATTCCATAAAGTCATAGGGCACCTCATCACGGAATAAAGACACATAGACCTCAGTCACATCTTCTATATTCCAAACAAGGGTTACAATTTTTCTTTTGGGATTGGCAGCTTCTTTTTCCAGGGCGGCACGGCCATAAAATTCATGGTTAAAGCTTACCCGGGCTCCCCACCCCAATTCCATAGGGCTTCTATACCATGCGTTTATATCATCGGCTTCAAAACTTCCTCTAACCTTTAAGAAGCGTTCAAGGCTGCCCAAACCGGCATTATCCTTAACATTATAAGCATTCCAGTAATCTCTTTCCGCTTCACCGGTAATTGCCGGCAGATAATCATGGACAACTGTGGGAAAGCATGCTTCCATATGATTGACCATCGCTGTTCTGGCGCCGATGCGGCGTATATTGAACTCTTTACCGGCTGCAAAGACCGCATCATAAACCGCCTTCCCTTTTTCCTTGGGGCCCTGGATTTCGAAACCGACTTCTCCGGCCATCCCTTGCCGCAATAAGTCCACATCAACACCATTAATCTGCGCTTGGCCCATATGCATGAATTTGATGTCCCGGAGGCTTTTCCCAGTCAAATTTTCCAGGAGATAAAGGGATTTTGGACCGGATACCTGGTATTTGAACCTGTCATCATTTTTTTTGACGGCTATATTGTATTTGTCTTTGTCTTTTTTGCCATTAAACTCAAGCCAGCTCCAAGCCAGGCCCCCGGACTGAAATTCATAGTCATCTTCACCAAAACGTATCAAAATGCCCTCGCCAATAATCTTACCGTCAATATTGCAGAAAATCACATGCTTTGCCTGACGGATGGCAAATTTCTCAAAACTGTTTACCGCATAATCAGAAAAAAACTTTAAAGCTTCCGGGCCGGTGACCCGGACTTCGGTCATTTGACTCCAGTCACCAATGTAACAATCATCCTTCCAGGACAAATTTTCATCCTGCCAACCGGTATACTCCATTTTTTCCCAAGAGCGGGTAACGTCCAGGTTCTTTCTCATTTGGCTCACGTTGTAACTCATAATCATCACTCCTCTTAATTATTATTTTTGCGCCATTTTTGTTTTCCAAAGATCCAATGCGGCCGGATTAACGACAAAATCCGGTTTTTCCCCATTCAATGCCTGCACGCAGTTTTTCGCTGCCTGCTGGGCAATTCGCCGCAGCGCCTCGAAAGTAAAGCCGGCCACATGGGGGGATACAATGACATTTTCCATAGCAAGCAAAGGATTGGCCGGATCGACCGGTTCGCTTTCCCATACGTCGATCCCGGCGCCGGCTATCTGTCCGCTCGCTAAAGCATTGATCAATGCCGCCTGATCCACAACTCTCGCTCTTGAGGTATTAATCAATATTGCGCTTTGTTTCATCAGCGTAAACTCAGGTTTGGCGACAATACCGGTTGTCTGGGCATTCAGGGGTACATGCAGACTAAGGATATCGGCGTTTTTAAAGAGTGTCTCTTTGTCAACAAGCCCTACCCCAAGGGCCGCTGCTGCTGCCTGGCTCAGGTACGGGTCATGGGCAATCAGGTTCACGTCCCATCCCTGCAGTCTTTTAGCAACTTGTTGGCCAATAGCGCCCAATCCCAGCAAGCCGACGGTTTTACCCAACAAGTCGGAACCAGTAGCCGAGTCGTCCCGCCAACCGCCTGCTTTAATATACCGCTCATTGCGGGGGATCTTTTTATAGATGGCGAGCATGGATGCAACGGTAAATTCCGCGACAGTCTGATTATGCACCGGAGCGTTGGTGACTAAGATGCCTTTGTCCGTAGCTGCCTTAACATCAATATGATCAACACCCATGCCGTATTTGCAGATTACTTTCAGCCTGTTGGCGTTTTCCAGAACCCGATTTGTCAATTTTTCCCGGGACATGCCAATTATCGCGTCTGCTTGGTTACCCCAGTAGATCAGCTCATCCTCCGTATAACCTTCCTGGGAATTTGACACATGCGGACCGAGAATAATCTCACACCCCATATCCCGCAAATAGTCATAGGTATACTCCGAGCCATTAATCGGTTCGGCTATAAGTACTTTCCGCCCACCGTTTTTAGTCATTTCAAGACCTCCTGTCAAAACATCTACTATTTACTATCTCACCCCCGGCTATTATCCTAAGATGTCCGCAAGGGTTCCTCGGTTTTAATCATCAGGAAACCGGCTATACCTATTAACATTACCAAGGCGTTCATGATCAGCACCTGATTCCAGCCGTAGTCTCTGGCAATGAGCGGGGCAGCAGTGGGAACGATGGTGGCAGCAATAAAGCCCCAGGTATTCATCCAGCTGCTAACAATGGATGTAAGCTTTTGTCCAATCTCGGTCATAATAGCCCACATCAGCGTCTGAGCTACCCCCGCCATCCCCAGGGCCAGGCTGAGCCACAGGATATTGGCCACTACAGCTTCGGCATAGGTGCTGGCAACAAGGGCGATAGCCGAACAACTAAGCCCGGCGACACAAACCATGTTACGAGCCCAAAAACGCGGCAATCCCTTCTTAATCAGGAAATCACTCAATGTCCCTGATGTGAAAACAGCAACTACAATAAAAATCCAGGGCACAGCAGTGTAATAACCCATATCCTTAAAAGAAAGACCTTTGGCTGCCTGTAAATAATACGGGAGCCAATAGTTAAAGAATTGGACATTCCATAATGTGCCGAACCCGCCCAGAGCAACACCCCAGAAAGAACGCTGCCGCAGCA
>JAQSXM010000070.1 GCA_029256645.1 Sporomusa sp.
AATGGCATTACCGTCTTTCAGGTATACAATGTAATCGTCCTTCCGGTCAGTCATCCGGCCTGGCAGGCTGAGCGATTTCATGATTCTAACCAGCGACTTAGCCAGTTCAACATTGCCTGTGACCAGTTCCAGGTGATAAGAGCCCTCGGGACGGTTGACTGAACCGCCGCCTAAAAACGCGCCGCGCAGATACGCCCGGCGACAGCATACTTTCCGGAGAATGCCACTGTCTGACTGGACATTAAGAGCGTCGCCACGCATAATGCCCAGGGCGGCCAGCAGTTCGTTAACACCCGGCGAGGGTACAACCCGCACATGATAGGTATTACTTTTTTTAAGCCGCCGGCCGCGGGTGACCACCACTTCGGTCTTCACATTCGAGTAGCGTTTAATGAGGCTAAGTACCTTCCGGGTAACAGCAGCATTTTCACTGCTGAAATTAATTCCCAGATTGGCATTGCCGCCAATCGACATAGCGCCACCCATCCGGATTAAAGCCGCCAGTTCAGCGGCTAAGCAGCAGCTTTGCTCGCCGATAATACGAGCAATTTCATTTTTTACTTCAGCAGAAAACGACAAGGCCTTCAGTCCTTTGGTTAGTCTTTTAATTTTTTGATGCTTTCGGCCATAATATAGTAGTCTAACAGCCGCATGCGATCAGAATTGATCTTAAGGTCATATACCATTGACATAATTGTTCGCGACAACCGCGCCGGATCATGACGAACCAGGTTAGTTTCGCTGATAAGGTTGGCCTTAACGACCTTGACCCCCAGCGCTTCGATGATATCAATATCAGGCACAACCGGGTGGGCACCCCGCTGAGCATAGAACTCCCGGAGTTCGGGCGCTACTTCCTGCACATTGACAACAACCATATCAATACAGCCTGGTCCGGCATGGTCGATAATGGCCTTAATGTGATCAGAGGCACTGTAACCGTCGGTTTCACCCGGCTGGGTCATTACATTGCAGATATAAATCTTAACAGCGTCACTCTCGCGCAGCATATCGCCAACACCGTTTACCAATAGATTAGGGATTACACTGGTATACAAACTGCCAGGACCCAGGATACAGGCATCAGCCTCACGGATGGCCTCTATGGCACCCTTAACAGGCATTACGTTTTCCGGGCTGATCGATACCTTTTTTATTTTCTTACCTGACAGCGGAATCTGTGACTCGCCATGCACCAGGGTGCCGTCTGTCATTTCAGCTACCAGCAGTATCGGCTCAGTAGAGGAGGGCAGCACCTGCCCCCGCACGGCCAATACCTTGCTGGATTCTTTGAGTGCCAGTTCAACATCACCAACAATTTCGGTCATGGCCGCAATAAACAGGTTGCCAAAACTGTGTCCGGCCAACTCGCCACTGCCGCCAAAGCGGTGCTGGAACAACTTCTCCATCAGTGGCTCGGTATCGGCCAGCGCCACCAAACAATTGCGCAAATCACCAGGCGGGATTATGCCAAAATCTTTGCGCAATCGCCCGGATGACCCACCGTCGTCCCCGACGGTTACGATGGCAGTGATATTGCTGGTGATGCTCTTGATCCCTCTTAGCAGTACCGACAAGCCAGTGCCGCCGCCGATGACAGCGATGGCCGGCCCACGATTAAGCTTACGTTTTTCAAAAATAATTTCAACAAGTTTGTCTGAGCCTTCCGGTACCAGCACACTGATGACCGATTTTATGATTTGTTGCGTGGCCGCCAGCATAATACCGATCCCCAGGACAACAATGGTAATCCCGGCGACAGTAGTGACGGCATAATAATAGTTGCCTGTCGTTAGATAAAACAGCCGGAATATAGCTTCTTCCACTACACCGATGTATTTATAGTTAAAAACAATAGCCAAGCCTAAGCTGACTAAAATTACACCTGCCGAAAACAGCAGCAGCCATCGCTTGAACTTCATACCCGGATATAACCATTTCAAAAAGTGCATGTAATCACCTGCATCAATTCAATCATTTGGTACACCTAAGCCCCTATCATTCAATGACGTTGTGTTTAATATCCCTGTGTTCGACATTGACTTTAAAGCCTTTTGCCTTCAGATATTCAAACATCTTCTCCGCAATAAATACTGAGCGGTGAAGACCGCCGGTACAGCCGATGGCAATGATGAGCTGACTTTTTCCTTCTTTAACATAATGGGGAACAAGAAAATCAATCAGACCGGACAGCTTTTCCATAAACTGCTGGGTCACAGGCCATTTCCAGATATACTCGCCCACCACAGCTTCCTGGCCGCTCTTACGCCGGAGCGACTCCACATAAAATGGATTGGGGAGAAAGCGGACATCCATCACCATGTCAGCGTCAAGCGGCATGCCATATTTAAACCCAAAAGACACGACAGTCACTGTCATGCGCTCAAGCTCGCGTTCTTCGGCAAATAATGCCGTTATTTTACCTTTAAGCTCAGGTGTTGCCAGGCCGGAGGTATCAATGATATGAGTAGCCCGCCCCCTGATTTGCTCCAGACGGTCACGTTCCCGGCTGATCCCCTCGCTGATACGGCCGTGCGGTGCCATGGGATGGCGCCGGCGGGTCTCCTTATAACGACGGATAATGGTCGCGTCAGAGGCTTCCAGAAACAAAATCTCATAGAGGTGACCCTGTTTTTCCATGCCTTCAAGCACCTGGGCCAGCGTGTCGAAAAACTCCCCGCCACGGATATCAACCACAAGGGCAATCTTTGAAACCTTCCCCCCTGATTGAGCGCATAGCTCAGCAAACTTGGGGATTAACATCGGCGGCAGGTTATCAACACAAAAGTAGCCCAAATCCTCCATGGCCCGTACCACCTGAGACTTGCCGGCCCCCGACATGCCTGTGATGATTACCAGACGGAAGTTATCTATCGTCATCGTGAACACCTCAACTTTTCCTCCCCTTATCTTCGCTAACAGGCTGTAAAACCCTGCTGTTTAGGACAAAATGCTAAAAATGCCTATATTTAATTATAGGATAGTATAGGAAAAAAAGCAAAAACAGTTCCCGCATTCATCACGGGGAACTGTAAATGCCAATTATTATAACTTGAACTTACTTACAGATGCGTGCAACTCCTGTGACATCTGTTGGAGCCCCTGACCTGATGCCGCGATTTCCTGCATGGAGGCGGACTGCTCCTGGCTGGCTGAGGCTACCGTCTGGGTCTGGCTGGCAATATCTTTACTGCTGGCCGAAAACGACTCGACGGCGGTGACGATTCGCTGGCTGCCACCAGCCATCTCCGAGATAGCGGCTGATATTTCCCGTATCTCTGCCGACATCGAATCAATATGGGTGGCAATCTCAGTAAATACGCCACCGGCCGAACTAACGACCTCAGCCCCCAGCCGGACCTCGCGTGTTCCTGATTCCATCGCCTTAACCGCTAAACCGGTCTCAGCCTGGATCTCACCAATCAATCCGGCAATCTGTTTTGCTGACAGGCTGGCTTGTTCAGAAAGCCTGCGCACTTCCTCGGCAACAACAGCAAAACCCCGCCCCTGCTCGCCGGCCCGGGCTGCCTCAATCGCAGCATTGAGGGCTAATAGATTAGTCTGACTGGCAATCCCGGATATAGCGTTAACGATTTCACCAATCTGGTGCGAATAGCCACTCAGTTTGCCTACCACATCAGCTAAGCTGTTCACTGTTGATTCAATGTTTTCCATTTGGGTTACGGCCTTACCCACTGTCTGGCTGCCTGACTGAGCGGCTGCAGCAGTATCCTGCGATGCCGCCACTACGGCGCCGGCATTGGCAGCAATCTGCTGAATGCCTGCCGCCATCTGGCCGGCAACAGCCAGCGCATCATTAGCTGCTGCTAATTGAGTCTCGGCATCTGAGGCCACATGGGCAATTGATTCATCCACCTGACTGGCGGCACGGGCCGAGTTCTCCACAACAGCCGCCAGGGTATCTGACGCGGCAGCCACCTGACCGGCAGAACCCAGGATCTCCCTGATAGTTGTTTTAAAACGGTGCTGCATGGTGTTGAGCGCCGCCGCCAGCTTGCTCAATTCATCACCATCAGCTACCTGTCTGACCGGAGTACTTAAATCCCCGTCGGCTAAACTATTGGCAACTGTAAGCATACTTTCAATCGGCCGGCACACCATCCGGGTGAGCAGTACGCTGAGCACACCACCAACAACGATGGCAACCAGCGCGACCAGGGCAGTGATGCCCAGGATTCTATCCATACTTATGTAAGCACTATTGGCATGTTCATCGACAATTTCTTTATTATCTTTAACCACTTTTGTTAAAATATCGGCAATCTGTTCAGAATAGGGAGTAATCCGGGCATTAATGGCATATGCCTCAGACTTTAGCTGCTGCGCCTCTACAGCATTTCCCGCAGCCAGTTGTTTATGATAGGAGCGAACAACCGGTGCCAAATCATTGACAATACCATCCGCATGTTTGCTTGTCAACTGGATAAGCTTCTGTACATCCTGACGGGAGTTTTCGTCCACAACATCGACAAGCTGATGCTCCAGCACTACGGTGTTGCTCATGGCCTGATCCTGCAGCTTGGCAAACTTCTCGTCCCCGTAAGCGATAAACCCGCGGGCAGCCGCTACTCCGGTAACAAAACTTCCTTCAATTTGCATCGCCAGCTGCAATCTTTTATTGGCAGCATCAATGGAAGCCAGCGTCTTGCTGAATGAATTCAGGGACACATAAGCTATGCCCCCCAACATAATAATCAAGCCAAGCATGATAGCAAACCCTAGACTGATTTTAGCACCTATTCCCAATTTTCTAAGTACCATGTGCAATCTCCCCCAGCCTGAAATATCCATATATAAAAAAAACGCTTCTAAGTCAGCATTGCTGTCACTGTACAAAAGCGTCTTTGCTAAAGCATATATATGTATTTATAGTTAATAATACCAGGTTGTCTGTCACTTGACAAGATACACTTTGCAAAACCAATACCATTTATAGCAATATTTTTGTCTATATTTGTAATATTATCAATAAAAAAGACCGCCGTGGGGCTACCATTGGCGATCCAGCATATTTTCCACCTGTGCAGCCGGCAGAGGACGGCTAAATAAATACCCCTGCATGGTATTACAATTCATCTCCCGCAAAAATAGCCGCTGCTCGCCAGTTTCCACACCTTCGGCCACAACCTTGAGCCTAAGATTATGTGCTAATACAATAATGGCAGATATAATTGCTGCATCCTGGGCATCCTGAGTGGCATCCTGGATAAAAATCCTGTCGATTTTAAGGGTTGTAATCGGAAAGCGTTTTAAATAACTTAGTGACGAATACCCTGTGCCGAAATCATCGATAGCAATTTTTATTCCCATTGCCCCCAACTCGCTGAGAATAGCGATCGTGTAATCAACATCGTGCAGGGCAATGCTCTCAGTGATCTCCAGTTCCAGATATTCCGGGGCCAAACCGGTAGCGGCAAGCACCTGGCTGACCCTGCCGGTAAAGTTAGGCTGACGAAATTGGCGGCCAGATAAATTTACCGATACAACTACCGGCGGATAGCCTTTATCCTGCCAGGCTTTATTCTGGGCACATGCCGTCCTGAGCACCCATTCACCAATTGGCACAATCAGGCCTGTTTCTTCGGCCAGCGGTATAAAATCCAGAGGCGGCACCAGGCCACGCTCGGGATGCTGCCACCGGACAAGCGCCTCGAAACCGGTAGTACGGCCGGTAAAACCATCAATCAGTGGCTGATAATAGACTACCAGCTCATTATTGCTAAGCGCCTGGCGCAGGCTGTTTTCCAGCATCATCCGCTCCAGCACCTTTTCATTCATACTCTTGGTATAAAACTGATACCCGGCCCCACCCTGTTCTTTAGAACGGTACATAGCCGACTCGGCATTTTTTAGCAGCATGTCCGCATCCTGCCCATCGTCAGGGCAGACAGCAATACCAACACTGGCTGCGGCATGCCAGGTATAACCGTCCAGGTCAATCGGCCGGCGAATTTCCTCAATCATAATCTCAGCAAAGATTGCCGCCATTTTGGACTCAACCAGATCAGGCAGCAAAATGGCAAATACATCGCCGCCAACCCGCGTGACCACAGCCTTTTCACCCAAACAGCGGGTTAGCCTGATCGCAATAATACTAATAAGCTTATCGCCCAGGCTATGGCCTAAAGTATCATTGACCATTTTAAAACGGTCAATGCCAACAAAAAGCAGGGCCAGCATACCACTACTGCGCTCAGCTGCCGACAGAGCCATTACCAGACGGTCAATCAGCAGCAGGCGATTAGGCAACCCTGTTGCCCTGTCAAAGTATGATAAATACTCAATCATAGCCTCGGCACGGCCTAGCCGGATCGCTGCCCGCAACCCCTGGGACAGGCTTTCTTCAGTGAGTTTCCCTTTCACCAAATAGTCGGTGGCGCCGGCCTTCATCGAATCAACAGCCAGCTGTTCGTCTCCCTGGCCTGTCAAAATGATAACAGGCGTTTTGACCCCGGCCCCACGGATGGCGGACAGCACAGCCAGCCCATTATCGCCAGGCAGGCAGTGATCAAGGAAAATACAGTCATAACCACCTAGCCGGGCTTTATTTAACCCATCAGTGCCATTATCGGTTTCGTCAATTACAATACCGGCGTGTGCCACTTTAAGCGCCCGTGTGACCATAATCCGGTCAACCTGATCGTCATCAATAAGCAATATACGGAGTTCTTCAGCCATGCCAGGCCTCCCCCTTATGGCATTTCGCTTAATGTCCAGTAATGATCAAGCGCAGCCATAGTTTCAACAAATTGATCAAATGACACCGGCTTAATGATATAACCGGCAACATTTAGCTGATAAGCAGCAACAACATCACATTCCTCATTAGAGGTTGTTAAAACAATCACCGTCAGGATCTTATGTTCAGGGTCCTGTCTGATTTCACGCAAAAATTCAATCCCGTTCATGCGTGGCATATTAATATCAAGCAGAATGATTCCCGGCTTCAGCATACCGCTTGGGCCGCTCTGTCCGCGCAGCATGGCTAACGCCTCAACGCCATCGCGGGCTATGTATAGAGGATTGGTCAGGTTAATTCTTTTAAAGGCTCGCATCACATTCATGATATCTACTTCGTCATCTTCCACCAGCAGTATACTCATGCTCTTATCCCGCATAATGAGCCTCCATACCCTTTTGGTAATGATAATTCTCACCTGCGCCTGTAATTTCCTGCTGAAGGGTGTCATAACAAAGTTATTTTTTTACATCCGCGTTAAAGTTTTGTAAAACATATTTTTCAATGGCTTCCGCAACACCGTCAGCATCATTTGACAGGGTCTCCAGCCGTGCAGCCGCTTTAACTGCCGCGTTAGCATTACCCATAGCCACTCCCCAGCCTGCATACTTAATCATATCCAGATCATTGCCACTGTCGCCAAGGGCCATAATTTCGTCTTGCTTAATACCCAGCTTGTCCGCAAGAAAGGCGAGCGCATGCCCCTTATTTGCCACTGGGTCGGTAATCTCCATAAAAGTCGGTTTGGAAATAGCAATACTGAGTTGGTCGCCAAAAGCAGCCTTAACCATGGTAAAGATCTGTGCAATCGTTTCAGCACTATCCATAATAAGCATCTTACTCGGGCGTTCTTTGACAGTGTAAAAGCTATCCCCAAGAGCAGTCACCGGTACCCTGGCCAGCTCCGCGTAACGTTTAGCATAATGATTAACCTCTGCTACATAGAGCTTGTCATTTACATAACTCTGGATATACCAGCCCCGGTCCCGGCATAACTCAAGTATCTGCTGGGCAAGTTCACCGTCAATTGGCCGGTCCAGCAGGGTCTCACCTGACAAACTGGATTTGATTAACGCGCCGTTATAGGTAATAAGCGGGACATCAAGTCCCAACTGCCTGGCATAGGGGAGGGCTGAAGCGTACATCCGCCCGGTAGCGATAGTCACAGTAACACCCCTGGCCACCGCCTTGCGGATAGCCTCGCAGGCCCGCGGTGAAACGGCAAGTTTACTGTCTAATAAGGTGTCGTCCAAATCTAAAGCTATTAGTTTTATCGTCATTGTCAATCTCCTTTTCTTATAGTAGCCTGCTCTATATACAACGCGTTTTAAAGTTTCAGGCGGGTGGTGTGTTGGCGGTCCTTTGGCTTTGCGCACATCAGATAATCCCTGGAACACAAGGGAATGGTTTTACTTTTGGCATTGACCCAAAAGTAACAAAAAGTCTAGGCCCAAAGCCTCCAAAAGCTGAAAAACCGGACGGTCTTCCTAAAATCCCTAAACTCGCTACGCTCAAACAGTACGGATTTCTTAACGGAATACCGCCCGGTTTTTCTCCTGCGGAACGCTTTTTCCGGCAAAGGCCGGGGGGTTACCGGGGTTGCGGGCCCGTACTTTCTGACATGTAAAAAAGGAATTTTGCTGTTGCAAAATCCCCTCCGGTTTTACCTGTCTTTTATTACTTTAGACAGCGTAAAGCTGCATAGAGTCATAAGCAGCACGCTTGTCAGCAAGGCTAAGGCGCCGGTTATTTGAAAACCAGGCAGTGTTTTAACGACCATCAGGGGTGTACAGATGTTAGTCATAACGGTAATACTGCCCAGCGTCACTAGGTTGAACGGCAGTTCAGTAAGGGCTAACAGCGGTCTGATGGCGGCATTAGCCAGGCCGACAATCGTCGCACCAAGCAGTGTCCCTCCCAGGGTATCAACAAAAACACCGGGTATTTCAGCCACAACTACCATCAAAATAACTGCATTAATTATAATTCGCAACAAAAAACCTGTCACCGGATAATCCCTCCTGCCGAATAAGACCGATTGCAGCATAGAGCCGATACTAATTATTATATCCCACCAGACAAAATTCCCGCAACATTTTTTACAGCACTTTAAGCCTATTATATATATATATATGCAGACTGTTTATAAACTGTCCCCACTTTCTAATAACAGCAGTGCCTGCTTCATATCGATCCCGCCACCAAAACCTGTAAGACGGCCATTAGCCCCTACCACCCGGTGGCAAGGCACCACTAACGGTGTGCGGTTGTTATGCAGTGCACCCCCCACCGCCCTGACTGCCCTGGGCCTGTCAATAGCCTGAGCAACCGCCTGGTAGCTCACAGTGGTTCCATAGGGAATATCTGCTGTATATCTAAGGACTGCCGTCTGGAACAGGCTATAAAAACGCCAGTCAACAGGGACTGAGAAACTGATCGGAAAGCCCTGAAAGTATAGCTTTAAGTCACCGGCCAGCTGCTCAGACCAGAGACAGGCCTTATGCCCGTCCTCCAGCCGCATCGCATCCTGGGTTCGAATATCGTTAGCAGCAAGCCGCTCATCCGGGCGTGGGAAACCCAGTTCCCACAAGCCGGTGTCAGACCACACGGCAGCCACCAGACCCCAGCCGGTACTAATTACATTGCGGTAAAGACCTGATGGTTTTACCATAGAATCTCAACAGGCACATCGCTCAACCCGGCGGTACCAGTCAGGGTCATTGCAGCGTTAAGTTCAGCCTTATATTTATTTAATACAAATTCCACCCCATCAGCACCACCGCCTACCGCAGCAATCGCCAGCGGCCGTCCAAGCAATACGGCGTCAGCCCCCAGCGCCAGCATCTTAAGGACATCAGCGCCACTTCTGATGCCGCCGTCAACAAGCACTGTCATCTTTCCCTTGACAGCCTCAGCGATATACGGCAGCACCTCAGCCGTACCAGGGGTATGATCAAGCGCCCGGCCCCCGTGATTGGAAACAACAATAGCATCAACCCCGGCCTGCCAGCAGGATTCCGCATCGTCGGGGGTCATGATTCCCTTGACAATAAACGGGATTGTTGTATGGTTTTTAATATATTCAAGCTCCTGGATAGTTTTCGGACCTACCGGCTGACCGGCATTGGTCATATTGACAAGTGCAGCAGCATCAATATCCATGCCAAAGGCCGGTGCACCGGCGGCGGCAGCCTTTTTGGCCAGTTCAACAATTTTATCTGTCTCCCGCGGTTTGACAATAGGGATGCCCCAGCCCTGTTCGTGGCTAATAGCGGCCATACCTGAATCAAAAACTACCGGCACCGGACCATCGCCGGTCATGCCAATCGTGCCCGCCTTGCGGCAACCGCTGACAATCGCCTCGGTATACGCCGCTTCAGACAACGCGCCATTCATATTAAGAGCAATGCCGCCAATTGCTGCGCCGATAACCGGCAGCGCCAGGTCTAACCCCAGGATGCGGCAGGACAAGTCAGGATTTTTCACACTATGGACAGTTCTTAGGTTTAGCCGGCATTCAGCCAAAGCCTGTACATTATGACGAAAGGCCGCGCCTGTACCCAGGCCACCCATGCCAGGCACTTCGCCGGCACAGACATACCCGTTACATACCGGACAAACCCGGCATGCCCCGCGAAACTTTTCCAGCGCCGACGTTCTAATTGTATTTATATCCATACAAAATTCCCTCCCGAGTTAAACAGTTTCCTTTTGTTGAATTTCTTGTTTATCAGGTAAAATCCTGCCGGTTGTGTTTAAACTCAGGTATAAAATTTGTCAACTTGACCATATTACAAGTAGATAACCGTTGAGTTGAGGAGGCTATTACGATGACTGTGATGGACAAAATTAATTCACAAACCCGCACGATCATGAATTCCATATTTGACAAGGAACCTTTAAACTACATTGAGGCTGCCGGATTATACGGCATAGTCGCTCAGGGCCGTTTCAACATTTCACTCCTGCAGGTGATGTACAACCATGCCACTGACACCGAGCTAAAGGCCCTTGTCAAGGAAGCGATTGACCAGCATACCGAAATGACGATTGAAGAAGCGGAAGAAAAGCTTGCAAGCAGTGATGGCCACACACCAGGCTTCCATTTTGTCAAACGCAACCTGCATAATTCATCACTTAACATCCCTGATGATGCCCGGCTTACGGACAAAGAAATAGCCATTGCTGTAGGCTCAATGGCCAAGGCTTCGCAAGCAGTTCTGCTGACCTGCCTGCACCAGTCCTATCAGCTGGATGTTGCGCTCATGTACCGCAAAGCCCTGGATGACGGTCTTGATTTTGACTATCGGTTATTGCAGCTGATGCTGAAAAAAGGCTGGCTGCCGCATCTTAATAAAATCGCTCATTAAAAAAGTCGCGCACATGCGCGACTTTTTTTGTATGTAATTAAATTTGTTCAAACTGGTCTTTGCCTACACCACAAACCGGGCATTGCCAATCCTCGGAAACATCTGCAAATGCCGTTCCCGGCTTAACACCATGATCCATATCACCCTGGGCAGGATCATATTCATAACCGCATACCATACATTTATATTTTTCCACCATTTATATTTTTCCACGACAATCACTCCTTTTTAACAATTAGATTGCATGTCTATATTTTACTATTTATGGAACAACAATGCAACTAAATTACCAATAATTTGCAGACATACATCATGCCGTGATGTAAAATAAAATTGAGCAGAGAATGCCGTCTCTGCTCAATAACCGAATAGGAGGTGAAACTATGCGCCTTGAGACTAAATGGTTCACTCTAACCATCTCAACCGGTGCGCTGCTGATGATCTCACATATCATCAGTCAGCTGGGCAAGTAACCGCCTATTCATCGACAAACGCTCTTGTTACAGCAAGGGCGTTTGTCATATAAAGCTTACTTTCATTATAACCGTTTTATACTTATTTTAACAAGTATA
>JAQSXM010000071.1 GCA_029256645.1 Sporomusa sp.
AAAAAGTTGTAGCAATTTTATATGGAGGTGTGTTGATTGGCAAATATAAATTTTACTGAAGAACGCGAGAATCAGCTTATGAGCAAAATACGGTGGCGTCTTGTGCCATATGTTATGCTGCTGTACATTGTGGCTATGCTGGACCGGGTTAATATCGGTTTTGCCGCTTTGCAAATGAACAAAGACCTGGGGATTAGTGCGAGCACATTTGGCATGCTGGCAGGAATTTTCTTTATTACTTATTTCTTTTTCGAGGTTCCCAGTAATGTTATTATGCACAAAGTCGGTGCCCGGAAATGGATTGCCAGGATTCTTGTCAGTTGGGGACTGGTGACTGTTTTCCTGGCTTATGCCCAAAATGTTACTCATGTTGCTATCCTGCGGGCACTGCTTGGCGCCGCTGAAGCCGGTTTTTATCCCTGTATTGTCCTATATTTTACGTTTTGGTTCCCGACAAAACATTTTGCGAAAACCATGTCGTTGTTTATGTGCGGGATGGCGTTGGCGAATATCATCGTTGGCCCAATATCATCCTGGATTATGGAGAATGTTACTTGGATGGGTATGACCGGCTGGCGCTGGATGTTCATCCTGGAAGGATTGCCTGCAATCATCCTGGGCATTGTCACACTGTTTGTCATGGTGGACAGACCCGATCAGGCCAAGTTTCTCACTGCTGAAGAAAAACAATGGCTTCTCGCAGAACTGGAGCGCGAGCATGTGGCCAAGCAATTAAAGGTTAAAGTCGCTAATAAGTGGGAAGTATTCAAAAATGGCCGCGTGTGGCACCTGGCCTTCTGTTATCTTTGCTATGTTCTTGCTCTCTATGGTCTGGGCATGTGGATGCCGCAGATATTGAAAAATCTGGCCAAGGCTATGAGTCTGTCAAATATTGGTCTGATATCCACGATTCCTTACATAGTTGCTATTGCCGCTATGGTTTATGTTGCCAAACGTTCTGATGCGGCCCAAGAACGCCGGTATCACACTGCCTTGCCTATCGGGTTAGCCTTTTTCAGCTTGATTGGTCTAACCATGACTGATAATCTGATAGTCTCAATGGTGCTGCTCTGCGTAAGCCAGGCTGCTATCTACTCGTTTGTTGGCACATACTGGACATTGCCGAATATGTATCTGTCAGAAGCTACTGCTGCTGTCGGCATTGCGATCATTAACTCGTTCGGTAATTTAGGTGGTTTTTTCGGGCCTTATATGGTCGGATTTCTCAAAGATGCGACAGGTTCGACCAACGCCGGTATGTATTTCTTAGCTTCTTTCGCTCTCCTTGGCACTATTTCAGTACTGGCAATCCCGAAAAAGGAAGCTGCTGCTGAATCGTTAAAAACCGGAATAAGCGCATAACAAAGTAAAAGGCTGTGGGAAACTCTCATAGCCTTTTATATTCTATTGGGAGGGGATAGAACATGGACCTAAACTTAACAGGGAAAGTGGCGGTTATTACAGGCGGTACAGCAGGAATCGGCGAAGCCTGTGTACTGGCATTTCTTCAAGAAGGCTGCAAAGTGGCAGTATGTGGCCGCAGCCAGGAAAAACTTGAGCGGCTTCAGTCTAATCTAAAGGCTCAGGGCTACGGGATTCTTATTTATAAGGCTAATGTGGCTAAACAGCAGGAAATTCAGGGGTTCGCCCAAAAGGTTCATGAACACTATGGCAAGATTGATATCTGGATCAATAATGCCGGCATTTACCATAAGGCTAAACTGATTGAGATGTCTGAGGACGAGTGGGATACCGTAATAGATATTAACCTGAAATCAATATTTCTTGGTGCGCAAGTGGCTGCCCGGCATATGCGTTCAGGCGGTGGTGGTGTCATTCTAAATGCTTCTTCTTATGCCGCCGTTATTCCTTCGGCAGGCGGCGGGGCTTATGGGGCCTCCAAGGCAGCAGTTTCTAATCTGACCCGAACGCTGGCGGCCGAACTGGCGCCCTATAATATTCGTGTCAACGGGTATATTCCCGGCGTTATTGATACGCAGATGAATGAGCAACGGATTGCTGAGCAGGGGGTGGAAACCAGGGCTCAGATTGCGTTGAACCGGGTGGGGGCTGCGAAAGAGGTTGCTGCAGCTATTGTCTTTCTGGCATCAGAGGCGGCGAGTTATGTTACCGGCACCGATTTGGAAATAAGCGGCGGAAAATTTGCTGTTCAAACCCCCGGCGATACCTGGAAATAATAGCTATATACCAAAAATTATTGCATGAAAGGAGACATGTATGTTTGGTAAGTTGCTAGATACACCCTTTCCTAGAATGATAACAGTGCGGCAAAAGTTTGCTGCCTTGCAGGTAAGCGATGTCCAGGCAGAAGTTGCCTGTCAGGTAGCCAGGGCAGATATTAGCCAATTAGTAAAGCCCGGTGCCCGGATAGCCATTCTGGCCGGCAGCCGGGGGATAGCCAGGATTGATAAAATTATTAGTGCTCTAGTGCAAGCGCTGAAACAATTAGGTGCAGTTCCTTTCATTGTTCCTGCCATGGGCAGTCATGGCGGCGCAACCGCTGAGGGACAAATCGAAGTGCTGCGTAGTCTGGGTATAACGGAAGCTAACGTAGGGGCCCCGATTGTTTCCTCAATGGAAACAGTGGCCGTTGGTCTATCCTCTGCCGGGTCACCGATCTTTTTTGACCGCAACGCCTTTGCTGCAGACGGAATTATTCCTGTTGGCAGGGTAAAGCCGCATACTGCTTTCCGTTTTGAGCATGAGAGCGGTTTAGTGAAGATGATGACCATTGGCGCTGGCAAACAACAGGGAGCAGATTCGCTGCATTCCCACTTCGCCATTGATGAATTTGGGCCGTTGCTGCTAGAATCCTTCCAGGTTATAGTCAGGAAGACGCCGGTTTTGTTTGGGTTGGCCATCGTTGAAAATGCCTACGAACAGTCGGCTATTATTGAAGCAGTGCCTGCTTCTCAGATCATTGAACGGGATAAAGCATTGCTGGTTAAGGCGCGTGAATTGATGCCCAGCATCTTGTTTGGCCGATTTGATGTTTTAGTGATTGATCAAATTGGCAAGAATATCAGCGGTGATGGTGCTGATCCCAATATTACCGGACGGTATGCAACTGCTATGCAGGGGGGATCAGTTTATCAACGCCTGGCAATATTGGATCTAACACCGGAAACACATGGCAATGCCCTGGGGGTTGGTATGGCCGATGTTACCACGCGCCGGTTGGTGTCAAAGATTGATTGTGCGAAAGGCTATATGAATGCTCTTACGTCAAAAACCGTACTTGGTTTTGTGAAAGTGCCTATGACGGTGGAATCTGATCAGGAGGCAATTGCTGTTGCACTTAGAACCTGTACTTGTGTAACGCCAGGTACCGAGAAGGTCGTCCGGATTAAAACGACACTAGAGTTAGGCCAGATTGAAATTTCCGAGTCGCTGTTACCTGAGGCGCTGAGTCATTCTGCTATTGAGGTAGTCGGAAAGCTTCATCCCATGCAATTTGATACTGCCGGCAATTTAAGTACATTAAGCCATTGATAGCCGGAAGTGCGAGAGGTAGCATCGATACGGACTAATACGGGAAATTACAGAGAATGTATGAAAGTAATAATCGTTTTAAAATAGAACTAAGCGCTTGCTTTGGCAAGTGCTTAGTTCTATTTTAAGAAGGTATCCTAAACGGACTTTAAAAGCTATAATACATAATAGAGTAACTGCTGTTTATTCAGTGAACAACAAGTGTTTTTGACTAAATCTAAGGAAATTCAAAAATAAGTTGATTAGAATGGTTATAACCATTAAATTAGAAAATTACTTAGGGAGGCAAGGACATTATGCCAAGCTTTAAAAATAAGGCTGCGTTTATTACTGCTAGCCTGATTCTCTTACAGAACACATTTGCATTTGCTGCACCTGTCGAGCTATCATTAGAAAAGAGTATTGAAATTGCCTTGAAGAATAACCCCTCAATTCAAATTGCTACAGAGGATAAGACCCGTTCTGTGTGGGGGGTTGATGAGGCTAAGGCCGGAAAAATGCCGAGTGTTTCGCTGGGCAGCAGCTATAACTATCAGGGTGATTCCAGTAATGATAGTTTTAGCAATAATGTAAGAATGAATTGGCAGCTTTATAGTGGCGGGCGCACTGAGGCCCAGATTGACCAGGCTAAGCTTGGGGTTACGACTGCCGAGCTAAATGTGATTAAGGCCAAACAGCAATTAAAGCAAGATACAACGACTGGCTATTATAATGTTCTTGAAACAAAGAACATGGTAACTGTTAACGAGGAAAGCGTTAATAATTTGCAGTCCCATTTAACAATCGTGCAGGCGAAATACGAAGCCGGGGTCGTAGCCAAGTCGGAGGTGCTGCGGTCAGAAGTAGAGCTCGCTAACGCTGAACAGAATCTGATAAAGGCGCAAAACCAGTATGAATTAGCGGTATCAAGTTTACTTAATACCATGAATATGGATGCAGGCACGGAAATTCAGTTAGCCGGTGAACTTAAGTATGAGGCTGAC
This sequence comes from Sporomusa sp., assembly GCA_029256645.1. The sequence continues at coordinate 4,497 of JAQSXM010000071.1, forward strand.
GCCAGAACATTACCTGATGCAATCTCCCTTGCCAAGCAGAATCGCCCTGAGATTGCCCAGGCCAAAGTAAGTGTTGACAGCGCTGCTAAAGGCATTAAAATTGCTGAAAGCAATAAGCTGCCTTCTGTTTCCATGTCAGCATCCACCGGCTGGGATGACAGTTTATTGCCTAACAATGATCATAATTGGTCAGTTGGGGCCTCGGCAAGCTGGAATATTTTTGATGCCGGTGTAACTAAGTCTAAAATTAATCAGGCCGAATCTTCATTAAATAAAGCCAAGCTGCAGGCTGAACAAACCCAGGATACGATTGAGCAGGAAGTGCGTCAAAGTTACCTTAATATGAAAGAAGCGGAAAAACGTCTTAAAACTACCGATGTGGCTGTCAATAAAGCCAATGAGGATATATATATTGCCCAGGAAACCTATAAAGCCGGTGTTGGTACCAATCTGGATGTAATTGATGCTCAGCTGGCGCTTACTCAGGCGAAGACAAATCATGTTCAAGCCCTCTATGATTACAATGTGAACAAGGCAAGCCTTGATAAGGCGATAGGCTTACAAGCCGAGTAGATAAATGACGGAGGTAGAAAATGCAGAACCTATGGCTGAAAGCAAAAATGAATAAGAAAGGATTGTTCTTTGGTATCCTTGTTCTGGCGGCCGTTAGTGCCGGCGGTTACTATTATTACAGCAAGAGCACGGCAGCGTCTACTGTGCCGCAACAGTCTGTTCAGGTAGAACGGCGCGATATTAGCTCTGTTGTAGCGGCAACAGGTACAATTAAACCAGTGAACATGGTAGATATCAGCTCAAAAATCACCGCCCAGATTAAAGAGGTAAAGGTCAAGGAGAATGAGCCGGTCAAGGCGGGACAGATACTTGTCATCCTGGAGGATACCGGTCTGCAGGCTCAGGTAACCCAGGCAAAGGAAAAACTGGATAACTCTGCAGTTAAATATCAAAGAACATCCAAGCTTAATACCATTGGCGGCTCATCAAATGAACAGCTTGATAACGCCAGCATGGACTATAATATTGCCAAGGCAAATTACGCTGAGATCATGTCTAAATTAAATGATACAGTGATCGTTGCACCAATTGACGGCATCGTCATCGGTGAACCGCTTTCAGCCGGTGAACTGGTTGCCCAGGGGGTCAATAACCCGACAGTTATTTTGACAGTGGCTGATATGTCGACAATGCAGATTGAAGCCAATGTTGACCAAACAGATATTGGTAAGATAAGCCTTGCTCAACAGGTTGTTTTTACTGTTGACGCGTACCCTGGTAAAGAATTTACCGGCACAGTCACCACTATCTCCAGAAAACCTGTTGTATCGCAGAATGTTACCTATTATCCGGTAACGATTAATGTTAATAATGCCGAGAACCTGCTCAATCCGGGTATGGTAGCCAGGGTATCTGTTACCATAAGTCAAAGCCAGGGCGTTCTAACCCTGCCGCTTTCTGCAATACGGACAGACAAAACAGGTAAATACGTTGTCGTTATAGGCGCGAACGGACAAACCGGAAATGTTCCCATCACTACCGGTAATACCGGTGATGACCGCGTTGAGATTACCAGCGGCCTCAATGAGGGGGATAAAGTTGTAGTATCACAGCCTAAGACGCAGTCCCAAGGTCAAACCGGCAGTGGACAGCAGGGCTCACGTCAAGGGGGCGGAGGCGGCCGTCCAATGTTCTAACTATGGACGCGGTGTCGTACAAAGGGGGCAAAACATGACGATTGCATTGTCTGACGTAAAAAAGATATATCAGATGGGGGATACACCTGTTGCCGCCCTGGCGGGGGTAACGCTTACTATTGGGGCCGGTGAATTTACCGCTATTATGGGCCCCTCGGGCTCAGGTAAGTCAACTTTAATGAATATCCTGGGCTGTCTTGACCGCCCCAGCAGTGGTTCCTATATGCTTGACGGGCAAGAAGTGTCGACCTTAACTGACGATGAACTGGCACTAACGCGCAATAAAAAAATAGGGTTCGTTTTTCAAAACTTTAATCTGCTGCCACGGATTACAGCCCTCGATAATGTAGCCCTGCCGCTTGTTTATGCCGGTGTTGAGGTGAAAGAACGTAAAAGACGCTCAGCAGAGGCATTGGCTGCCGTGGGGCTGGAAAACAGAATGGATCATGTACCTAACGAGTTGTCAGGTGGGCAGCGCCAGCGGGTGGCCATAGCAAGGGCGCTGGTCAACGAGCCGACGATTATTATGGCCGATGAACCGACAGGCGCCTTAGATACTAAGTCAGGCAACGAGGTTATGGAAATCTTTAAAAAACTTAATGCTGCCGGCCGGACAATTATCCTCGTAACCCACGAACCTGATATTGCCGCCCATGCCAAACGGGTGATTCATGTCCGCGACGGGCTCATTGTCCGGGACACAGAAAGGGATGAGTAATGTGTTTTGGGAAAGCGTGAAGATTGCCTTAGATGCATTAGTCTCCAATAAGCTGCGCTCAATCCTTACCATGCTCGGTATTATTATCGGGGTTGGTGCGGTTATTGCCATGGTTTCCATTGGTATGGGCGTTAGGGATAAAGTGCAAACCTCAATCGCCAGTCTGGGCAGTAATCTGATCATTGTTACCCCGGGGGCGGCTTCCACTTCCGGTGTAAGGCAGGCAGCCGGAACCAATACTACATTGACGCTGAAAGATGCGCAGGCCATGTCCCGGGAGATTGCCGGCATCGGGGCTGTAGCCCCCAGTGTAGGCAAACAATACCAGCTTGTTGCCGGTAATATGAACTGGACGACAAATGTACAGGGGACTACGCCGGAATTTATGGATGTTCGTAATTTGAGTGTTCAAAGTGGCAGTTTTATTACCAATGATGATGTTGATACAAGAAACAGGGTTGCTGTTATTGGCTCGACAGTAGCCAGTAGTTTATTTGATAACATAAATCCGGTGGGCCAGCAGGTCCGCATTGGGAATGCCCCGTTTACTGTCATCGGTGTGCTGGAGAGTAAAGGCCAGTCTGCCGGCGGGCAGGATCAGGACGACATGGTAATCATTCCGTTAACAACTGCCCAGGAGCGGATGATGGGCATTACCTATGTCCAGACAATTAGTGTGCAAGCGGCAAACGCTGAGGTTGTTGATGATGTTCAGGATGGTGTAATCAGTCTGCTGCGATCGCGTCATGGAATTACCGGTGATAAAGCTGATGACTTTACGGTGCGCAATCTTGCCAGCGTAATGGCGACAGCCCAGGAAACCACAGCCACGATAACCATGCTGCTTGGCAGTATTGCAGCTATTTCGCTGCTGGTTGGCGGTATTGGCATTATGAACATTATGCTTGTATCTGTTACTGAGCGGACCCGCGAGATTGGTATTCGCAAAGCGCTGGGAGCCAGATATGCGAATATATTGATGCAATTTCTCATTGAGGCAGTAGTTATCGGGGTAATCGGTGGTGCTATCGGTATTGCGGTCGGCGTAGGTGGCTCCTATATCATTTCTTCTTTCGCTGGTTGGAATACTGTGATCACACCGATGCCAATTCTGGTTTCTTTCGGTTTCTCAGTGGGTATCGGCCTGTTCTTCGGCTTATACCCCGCACGCAAAGCAGCACTGTTAAACCCTATTGATGCACTGCGGTACGAATAACAACAGTAAAAGCGACTTGTTGGCTATCTAGTTAACAAGTCGCTTTTTTGTGTGCTTTGTTCCACATCGTGGATTACCGTGCCATTTTAAGTGGAACGCGGCAGGAATTTAAGCTGTTTGCGCGTATTTATTTATATAGTAAATAGCATTTCGTTCTGTATTGTGAAACGATCTTTCTGTACATGCTAACATGCTGTTGGTGACTTTAAAAGTCGGGGCCCAATAAACGATTATTTAGGAGGAGATTACATGGAAGTTAGACATTCAGTTTACCCGGAGGATGTAAAAAGATTAACAACAGAGGAACTCAGAGAGCGGTTTCTGATCCAGGGACTGTTCCAACCTGATGAGATTAAAATGGTATACAGCCACGTTGACCGGATGATTACCGGCAGCGCCTGTCCGGTTAAGCCGCTGATACTGGCAGTCGGCAAAGAAATGGGCGTGGAGTATTTTCTGGAAAGAAGAGAATTGGGTGTAATCAATGTCGGCGGTGCAGGAACAGTTTCCGTTGATGGAGTTGACTACAGCCTGGACACAACCGATGGACTGTATGTTGGCAAAGGCTCCAAAGAGATTATATTCTCAAGCACTGATGCTGCCAAACCGGCGAAATTCTATTTTAACAGTGCACCGGCCCATGCTACATATCCGACAGTCAGGATTGAACGCCAAAGCATAACCCCGGCCCATCTTGGTTCAATCGAGAGCTCCAATGAAAGAAATATCTATAAATACATCCATCCGCAGGGTGTTAAGAGTTGTCAATTGGTTATGGGGATGACTGTGCTGGAACCAGGAAATATGTGGAATAGTATGCCCTGCCATACTCATGACCGCAGGATGGAAGTCTACTTCTATTTCAATCTTCCTGAAGAGGCTGTTGTGTTCCATTTAATGGGTGAGCCTAATCAGACACGCCATATTGTTATGCGCAATGAAGAGGCTATTATTTCTCCCAGTTGGTCAATTCATTCAGGTGTGGCGACAAGCTGCTATACTTTCATTTGGGGTATGGCTGGCGAGAACCAAACCTTCGATGATATGGATCATGTCGCTATGAAAAATATAAAATAATTACGATAGACTTTGAAAGGCGGAGATATGATGAGTATGTTTGATTTAACCGGAAAAGTGGCTATTGTTACCGGGGCTGCCACCGGGTTGGGGCAAGGCATGGCTATTGCTTTAGCAGAAGCTGGCGCTGATGTTGTAAGTGTAGGGTTAGGTGATCATACCGAAACGGCTCAAAAGATTGGTGCCGCAGGTCGCAAGTTTTTGGCCATTGATGCTGATCTGTTCAGCACTGAACCGATTCAGGGGGTTATTGATCAGGTAGTGGCTGAATTTGGTCACCTCGATATACTTGTTAATAATGCTGGCATTATCAGGCGGGCAGATGCTGTGGATTTCACCGAAAAAGACTGGGATGATGTAATGAATATTAATGTTAAGACTGTCTTTTTCTTCTGCCAGGCGGCAGCCAAACAGTTTATTAAGCAGGGCAGCGGTGGTAAGATTATAAATATAGCTTCGATGCTGTCTTTCCAGGGCGGGATCAGAGTACCATCATATACTGCCAGCAAGAGCGGAATTATGGGAATAACCCGCCTGATGGCTAATGAATGGGCTAAACATAATATTAACGCCAATGCGATTGCACCAGGCTATATGGCAACAGCCAACACGGCTCCGTTACGGGCTGATGAAGGGCGTAGTGCTGAAATCCTAAGCCGGATACCGGCCGGACGCTGGGGAACCCCGGCTGACCTGGGCGGACCGGTTGTTTTCCTGGCTTCGTCTGCAGCTGATTATATCAATGGCTACACGGTAGCTGTTGATGGCGGCTGGCTCGCCAGATAGTTACGAAAGCAGTAAGGAGGTCTGCAGATGTCCAACCTTGAAGTACAATCCTTGCAGCGGGCCTTTGACATCCTGGAGGTTATTGGCAATAACATTGCACCGGTTAGTCTTAAATATATTACTGATGAAACAGGCCTGCCCAAATCTACTGTTTACCGGCTTTTGAACAACCTGGAAAAACGGGATTATGCACGGTGTGATTCAAATGGTAATTACCGCTTGGGCCTCCAATTACTCATGATGAGTCAGCGGGCTGAGCAGAACTTTGATATAAAAAATCTTGCCAGAAAGTATCTGCACCTGCTTAATGATTTAACTAAAGAGACAATCCATCTTGGCATTTTGGTCAAAAACAGGGTACTATATGTGGATACTGTTGAGAGTCCTCATGCGCTGCGGCTTGTAGCCAAATTAGGCACTACAAATTCCGTTCACTGTACAGCCTTGGGGAAAGCGCTCTTAATCAGACATGATAACGCTAAAATCAGAGCAATACTTGAGGCGGAAGGCATGGAGAGGCGGACCGAGTATACCCTTTGTACCTGTGATGACTATCTTCGGGAAATGGCTCTGGTCCGAGAATGTGGTTACGCGCTGGATGATTGTGAATGTGAGCTTGATGGCAGGTGTATTGGCGCCCCCATTTATGACAATGTTGGCGATGTTGTTGCCGCGATAAGTATCTCGGGGTTAGTGTCACGCTTTTCAAGAGAGTATGTTGAACAGGAAGTAGCGGTTAAATTATTGGAAAGCACTAAAGCAATATCCAGATCTCTTGGTTATTCAGGCATATAATGAGGCAGCGTCATTTCTGAAAATGAAATGGCGCTATTTTTATTGGCGTCCTGCGACTCCGGGATAAAATTGATAGCATCGATAACCTGCAAGAGTAATATGAATATATTATTAAATATTGAACAGGAGTAATGACGATGCCGTTTTTTTATTTAAATGCCAAAAGGGCGAAAAACCGGTTTAGTATTATTATTGCTGCCTTGTTTTTTGTAATTGGCGGGGTATGGTTTTTTGAATACCTTGATGCCGAGGCCTTAAATTACTCAATTAGCCAGGAGTCTCAGGCGCCGATGGGAGAACTCTCTATTATCATTCGGATTCATGACCGGGTACTTGAGTTATATGACAATGGTAAACTCTTCAAACGGTACCGGATCGCTGTTGGTAAGCGGGCAACGCCAACGCCAATCGGTGAATGGAATGTTGTGTACAAAGGGTGGAGCCCTGAGGAGATTATGGGCACAAGGTGGATGGGGCTTGATATTCCCTGGGG
>JAQSXM010000072.1 GCA_029256645.1 Sporomusa sp.
ACCAATTTCACCTAAGACGGCAAGGGTATTCACCGGCACCTTGATGCTTTTATCACATTGGGCCGCCAGTTCCAGCGCCTTGATCACCGGAATCATACTTGCCAGGTCCACAGGAATATCCACATCAGGCGCGGCTTCAACCACACCAAACGGAATATTCTGTTGAGCGGCTTTGGTGACGAGCATATCCAGAGCCGTTATCCCCTCGGTGTTGTAAAATACCCGGTTGAAATCAAAGGGTGTCGTACAGGTATAACCGACAACAGAAAATCCCCCTTCCTGGCAGGCCCCTTCGACCAAAGCCGCCCCCAGCCCCGGTGGCGCATTTTCAATATTCCGGGCCGCATTCCGGCCAGGCTCACTGCCTGCCAGCCGTTCCAGCTTGGCAACCGTATCCTGCAGGATGACAGGCTGCAAACTGGGAAGGTCGCCGCCGACAATAACCACACTGTCGGCCAGGCGATCCTGAGCGCCATTTTTCAGAATATAATCGGCAGCATATTGCATACACTGGTCAAAGTTGCCGCCCTGGTCGGCATAAACTTCCTTGATCTGCGACCGGTCGGAAGTCCTATCCAGTAATTTTTCCAGGTATTCACGATCACCATCATGGTTATAACAGACCCGGACATCGCCACTCCCGGCCTCAAGGCAAACGTTAATCACATCCAGCAGGCAGCCTTCATAAAAAGCCATCGCTTCTGCCGGCGTCAATATCCCTCCCCGGTTGGCAGTAAGCCGGGTCTTGGTATCTCCGGCCTTAGGAACTTTGGTAAAAACAACGATTGTGGTGCGCATGGTGTAACCTCCTATATCTACCTCTAGCTTTGTAGTCTGCCAGGCACAGTTTGTACGGTTGCACCTGCTCCCGCCTGGCCTGGTGTTTTTAACCTCATTAACTTGTTATTGCAACTACTTCTATTGCAAAACTCATGCCAACTTTTCTTTTGCTGACCAGAACCGGCGCGCCCTTATAGATAAAGCATTTATTACCAGCAATAATGGGCGCCTGGTATTATCTTTTTTTCATTTTGAGAAAAACATTACGTTTTTTGTCTCATTTTAAAATTATCAATTCCATATATCATCAGGGTTCAGTAATGAGAGACCCGGCTTTATGCCCGTTCTTTCAGAGCCCGGCCAAAGCCGAGGATTTTTCCCTGTCCTTAGCCTGGTATTTAGCTGCATAATTTTTTCAGGGTAAAAAACAGCGGCTTGCACTGCGCCAGGGGCGGCAGGCAAGCCGCTGCTGCAAACTTGTCAAAACACCTCAATTAATTCGTATTCCAGTGATCCCATACCAATTTGGGCCGCATGTTCAATCTGAATGGCAGCGTTGCGTTCAGGAAATGCCAGCTGACCTAAAGTATGTCCGTAAGCAGTTTTCGTCAGATCCTGTGTTGCTTTATCAATAGCCACAGGGTCACAGGCGGCAAGAATCCCCAGATCAGGTATTAATTTGCCAGCCGGTTGTTTGACAAGACAGTCGCAGTGTTTCGTCATATTTAGCAAGACATTAACATAAAAACATTTTCCCGGCTTATTAATCACTGCTCCCCAGGCGTGTTCAGCCATACTTTTCTGAAGAAAACCCTCATCGGCAGTAAAATCATAGGTAACGGCATCGAACCGGCAGACAGCAATACATTCGCCGCAGCCAATACAGCGATTGGCGGCAATATACACCTTGCCAGCCTGTTCAATAATAGCGTCAGCAGGGCACCACTGCCTGCATTTTTGGCAACCGGTACACAGGCTCGGCTTTATGGCCGGCAGTATGGCCGAATGCTGTCGCCTTTTCCCCTTACGGCTTGCTAAACCCATGCCAAGGTTTTTAATACAGGCCCCTAACCCTGTGGAAATGCACCCCGTGGCATGAGAGACCACGAACAGCGCATCAACCCCCATCAGCTCTCTGGCAACATGTACTGTTTTATGCAGCTCCCCGGGGATAGGCACCTCATATTCGGTATTACCCAGCAAGCCGTCGGCCATCAGAAAAGGGGCGCCGACCTGCTCAATACCAAAACCCTGGCGATGGGCCTGCAGAAGATGGTTAACCGCATTATGCCGCTCACCCTTGTACAAGGTTGAGGTTTCCGTCAAAAAGGGGACTCCGTTCGCTGCTTTGACCTTATCCACTAATGCCCGTATCAGTTCAGGCCTGACGCGGGTATTATTCTCCCCTTCCCCCACATGCAGTTTAATAGCCACGAAATCATTACCGGCGATGATCGCTGCGGCATTGGCTGCCATGTAAAGGCGGTGCATTGCCTGCACCTGGGCCTGCGCATCGTCACCATCTGCCAGCCTGGCAAAATATACTTTGGCTGTCAGGATAATCTCCCCCTTACCATAGAACTACTGTCCGGATCTACCGTCATGTCTGGCTGCCAAGGCAAACTACCTGCTCATACTTTTCTAACCCAGAGCGTAATCATGGCTACCGCGCCGATCAGGCAGAATACTACCAAACACATCAGCCCGCCCATATAGCTGCCGGTCACATTGATGAAATAGCCGACAATCATTGGCGTAATGGCTCCCCCCAGGCTTCCCAGACAGCTCTCAAAGCCACTGCCGGCCCCCAGGGCCTTGGCCGGTACAACCTTTTGGATAATGGCCCAATGACCAGGCTGTCCGATAAGCAGGGAGGATACAGCCAGAATCAGCCACAGCGCAGCCTCTACCTGCCCGGTAGCATGAGCGGCAAAATAAATCCCCACTGCGGCCCCCAGCATATGCAGGATACCGAAAGTCGCTTTTCGCTCAATCTTATCTGTTACATAGCCGGCAATGATCAGAGCAACAATACCGGCGGCATAGGGTGCATTAGCCCAGAAACCCATACTCTTCCACGAAAAACCCATTGCCTGTTTGAGATATGATGGAATCCAGGTTGCAAGCCCCCACCAGGCGGAAGTACTGAAAACATAAAAAACAACACATAGCCAGTAGTCGAAGTTGAGCAAAAATCCTTTCCAGTTCTCCCTGTCCGAATTTGAATCAGCCACAGCCCTTGTTGCCAGGGCTTCGGCTTCGGTTCGTAAGCCGTACTCAATATGCTCCAGTTCCAGGTGATTAATCCGCTTGCTTTCGCGCGGACTGTCGGTAGTGAAAAACCAGATTAATACAAGCGGAATCAGGCCCAGAGCGGCCAGGGCAAAAAAGCTGGACCGCCAGCCCCATTCCCCGATAATCCATACCATGAAAGGCATGGCTAACGCCGGTCCGGCTGTCAAACCAATAAGCCAGGTTGAATTTGCCCTGGCCCGCTCCTGCGGCGGAAACCAGTTTTTCACATATTTCATCTGCATCGGCCAATGCATGCCTTCGCCCAAGCCCAGGATACAGCGGGCCACAACCATGCCGGTAAAGCTAGACACGATGCCTCCGTAAACACAGGAAATCATCCATAAAATAATAGCTACCGACATTACCTTACGCGGTCCCCACAAATCGCCGAGCGGGCTTAATAGTGCGTTAGTTATGGCATATGTAAACAAAAATATTGACATTAACGAGCCCATTGCCAGGGCATCGCCTTGGATGCCCATCTCCTGCAGAAAGGTGTCGTCGGCAACCAGTACAGATATATTGACCCTGTCAAGATACGCAACTAACAATGTCACCAACAGGATGAGTATCACGACCACCCGCTGCCTGGTTGGTTTCTCCCCTGCTACTGCCGGCCAGTTCAATCCGCTCTGACCATAGCCCGGTGTTTTCTGCTCCCCCATTCAAACTCTCCTTCAATTTGGATTTGCTGAATTGTTTTCATTGAATATGACATTGGTGATTGATTACCCGTTGAGGTACGCAATGACCAATGTCACTACAAGTAAGGAAGTAAGGCTGCTGTTACATTACACGACTACATAGTACCGGCTTTGACTACGCGGATCTGGCTGCCCCGTTTATCCAGTGCCCTAAATAGCAGCGCAAACAGCAGGCCCAGTACATTCAACCCTAACGCAATCCAGAAGGCCTGCTCATAATTCCCGGTGGATACCCTGACGGTTGCCGCCGTCATTGGGCCGAATATCGCCGCTAAACTAAAACCAATAAAGGTAATCCCATAGTTAACCCCGAAATTTTTCAATCCATACCTTTCACTTATAATTGACGGCATAGTACTCATGAACCCGCCAAAGACTGCGCCAACACCGATCCCGGAAACGGCGAACCCGGCTACCGAGTCAGTAAAAGCCAGATTCAGCATTGCCAATGCAGAAATGACGTACATGACCATGATGGTGCTGGAACGTCCGATTTTATCCGATATATACCCAAAAGCTACCCGTCCCAGTGCATTGGAGATAGCAACCAAACTGACAAATAAGGCCGCATCCATTGGCGTCAGTTTAAACATCTGCTGTCCGATTGGCGAGGCGAAGGCTGTGATCATCAGCCCGGACATAGCGCCGCAGGTAAGCATGACCAGAACCACCCACCAGATTTTATCCCGCAGCATCTGGGTCCAGGTCAGATCGGATGCTGCCGGCTGGGAAGCAGTGACAGCCACAGGCGGCGTCCATCCCTCCGGTTTGAAGCCTGGTGGTGCCTTCTTAATAATCAATGAGCAGAGGAAAATAACGACAAAAAATACAACGCCCAGGATTTTAAAGGTGGTAAGTACACCCACACTGATAATCATGGAACTGGCAATCGGCGCAACGATCGTGGCCCCGGAACCGTACCCGGCTGCAACCAGGCCGGAAGCCAAACCTCTCTTATCTGGAAAGAATTTGACAGTATTGCCTAAGGTCCCGGCATAAACAACCCCGCCGCCGATTCCGGCCAGAACGCTATAGGTAAAATAGAGCATTTCCACGCTGGATACAAAACCAGTAATAAATAAACCGACACTAAACATAATGCCGCCGATAATAACATTGGCTTTAGAACCTAAGCGATCCTGGATATAACCGCCGCCAATCATGGCAACAGGACTCAGAGCATGGTTAATCGTAAACGCCAGGGCAATGGCCGTTGCCGGCCAGCCAAATACCTTACCCAAGGGCAGGGAAAAGACACTCCAGGCATATAAAGTCCCGATACAGATGTTGGTTATGATCGCTGCGACCAGGATAAGCCAACGATTATACTTTTGTTCTGACATTTTTCTCCCTCTTTTCTTTACTATTCATTGCTAGGCACTGCCTGTTTTTTTAACAATGGATCACTTGCCTTGGAATATTGACATATGTATTGAAAATATGCTGTATAGAGGCAGGCCTTATTACAATTGGCCTGCCTCATTCAACCTAAGATTACCTATATCAACTCTCATATTAGAATAATACTTTACTTCTTTTCCGCATTGTCAGTGGGTAACTCGGTTCCGCAAAAAGGACACTTCTTCTGCTTAATACCTGCCATTGCAGAGACTTTCTTCTTGCAATTCGGACACTCTGTCGGCTTGGACAATGAAGCTGGTCTAAAACACATTATGTAGTACCTCCTTAACTATGTAGTAATAACGTCTCAGCTGCTTTCCGGCATTGCTGCCCTGCCAACCACCTCCCGGAGTTTCTGATAAACAATTGCTTGCCACTGCGATTGTCGTTAAAGTAATATTGCAATAAGTATGCCAAATAAATAAAATACCGAAGAACAAGCTTATAATCAGGGCCGGAGCTGATTTTCCCCGGCTGCCGGCAGTATGTATACAATCTCTTTTTAGGATTTTCAAGTCCTTAATTCATGTTTTATCCCAGGAAAACCACCAAAAGTAAGCTGCTCCTGTTTTGCAATCCTGTATCAAATTAGGAATATGCCCGGACTTGTCCACTGCCTGCTGCCTTTAAATAGATCCACTGCGAAGACATTAAAAGCACAATGCCACAACGGTCCCTGCCAGGGACCAGTCATGGCACTGGATCTCGCTTATAAACGCCTCAGACTAACAGCTGAGCGCTCTCGCATTAAGGCACAAACATTACTACCTTCTTGCCTTTATCTGCCATCTTCTTGGCCAGTTCCTCCACCGGTCCCACTTCCATGCACTGACCCAGGCAGTGAAGAGCGCAGGCCGGCTTCTCCCCTTTTGCTACCCGGTCTTCACATAAATCACAAAGCTGAGTGGGAACAGGAACAAAATTCCATTCCCACTTATCGCCTTCTACATTCCAGGGACCCACTTCCGTCATCTTGATTCCCCATTTGTCCTTAGGAATGTTTTTTTCATTCCGGCAGGCAACCTCACAGCTGTGGCAGCCTGTGCAATATTCATAATCGATCATTAATCCGTTACGTGACATCCTTATCCCTCCATTCAAATTTGTAATCTTAATCTTCTGCTTTATACACCTTGCAGAGTATGCTCTTGAACGGAGCACCAAAACCGAGCTTTCCAATGTGCTTATGAGGGATTAGTGTGTTGATATTCGATTTCCACACCCCATACAGGCTAGGCTCTTCCGCTTCTTCTTCCGGGAACCACCAGCCATGAGTAGCATGAACTACATCAGGTTTAATGGCCGGCATCAAATGCGCCTTTTCCTTGCACTTGCCAAACTGATTTTCGATATATACCCAGTCGCCTTCCTTAATCCCCAGGCTGGCAGCAGTTTTCGGATTGATTTCCATAATTGGATCCGGGTCAATATCGCGCAAGGTTTTTATCTGGCGATGCTCAGAGTGGAACGAGGTAACTTTTCTGGCACCGGTGGTAAGCACCAATGGGTATTCCTTCGCAAGCTCCGGCGTACTTACAGGGCTGTATGGCGGTTCTTTGTAGTAAGGCAGCGGATCTTCGCCCCACTCTTCAAAGAGCGTTGAGCAAAGTTCAACCTTGCCTGTTACCGTATTGAAACCAGGCTCGCCATCATAGCGCAGCAGACCTTTCTCATGCTTCCGGTACGTATACCCGGGCTGGAATACACCGGCCTCTCTCAGGCCGTTGAAGTCAATGCCAAGCTCTGGTTTGAGCTGGTCACTGAAGAAATCTTCCACACTTTCCCACGGCCAGTTTTCCGGGTTGAGGCGTTTGCCCAGTTCCATACAAACTTCAATATCGGACTTGCATTCACCAACCGAGAACGCCTTGTTCATCGCACCGACAAAGATAGCATTCCGGCCAAAGTGAGTAAGCACTACGCCGTCATGCTCGGCAAAGGTCGGCAACGGCAGGAATACATCGGCGAACGCCATGGCCGTCGGCGTCATAAAGCAATCCTGGACTACATTGAATTCCAGAGTTTTCAGTGCCTCATACCATCTTTGGGGAGCCGCCGAATTGGTGGGGGTAATAAAGTTACTGCTGTTGAACCAACCCATTCTCAGCCTATAAGGTTTACCTGTTTCCAGAGTATCAAGGGTTTCATCGGGATGAGTGGTCGCCAGGGCAGTACTCAGGGCCGGCCATTCCTTGGCCCCGATCCGCTTGTCCCAAAGCTCTTCTGTAATCTGGGACCGGGTTTCCACCCGCCATTTTCCCAGCAGGGCAGCAGGTGGCCCTAAGGTGATGCCGCCAGGCACATCGAGGTTGCCGGTAATGGCGGAAAGCGACAGGATCGCATGACCAAGCTGAACACCGTTCGGATTTTCGTCAACCGCCAGTCCCCACTGGATGGCAGTCGGTTTGGCCGTAGCCATGGCTCTGGCACATTCAATGATCTTGGCAACCGGTATGCCGGTAATTTCTGCAACCTTTTCCGGCGGGTATTGTTGAACGCGTTCTTTGAGCTGCTCAAAACCATAGCACCAGTCTTCAACAAACTTGTGGTCATAGAGATCTTCGTTAATGATGACATTAAGGAAGCCGAGGGCCAGCGCAGTATCTGTTCCCGGCCGCAGCTGCATCCAGTATTCGGCCCGGGAAGAAAGCCAGTTCAATCTGGGGTCGACCGAGATGATCTTGGTCCCCCGCTTCATCATGTCAACGATAGAGTGACCATAGAAGCCATCCGGGTTTGACCATAATGGCATCTTGCCCCACAGCACCAGGTATTCAGGTACTTTATAGGCGGGATTATCATAACGGTCCGGATAATGGCCGGCAAAATCAATCTCCGGATACCCTGCTCCCAGGATATAGTCGGTAATTGCGCAGCGAGGTCCGTAGCAGGACCAGCCGCTGAGAGGATAACACACATTCGGGGTTTGGAGCGACGAAAAACCAAGCGGATAATAATACAGGCAGGCTTCCCTGCCGGTACCGCCGAACACGACAATCGACTCGGCGCCATGATTTTGCTTAAAGCCGTTTACCTTTTCCACAATGATATCCCAGGCTTCATCCCAGGTGATTTTCTCCCACTTGTCTTTGCCGCGGTCTTCCGGCGCCCGTTTCATGGGATAGATGATACGGTCAGGGTGATGTACGAATTCCGGCAGGGATAAACACCTGACACACAGCCGGCCCTGGCTGATGGGATGCTCAGGGTCCCCCTCGACCTTGACAAGCTTGCCGTCTTTAACGTGTAATTTCATGCCGCAGCCTACCGGGTGATCTCCCGGGGGCGACCAGCCACAGGTCCGAACTGTATAACTCCCGTCTTCGTGTTGTTGCTTCCATTCTTTTTTCATAATCTCACCAACCCTTTCAAAACTCGCTTATGTTTTGCACAACCCTGCGTCCGTTATTTCCTGTCACACCCTGTTAGGCATTAGCCGGCCAGCCGTCTGCTGGCGTGTGGTCTGTCTTTGCAGCTAAATTGGTGTATGCAGCCAATGTCCGGACAGTAATCCGGTTTGCGTGTACCTCCCGGTCAGTATTAACGCAATAATCGTGCCAGCCTGCTTATCCTTTGGCAAAGTAGCTTTCTGCCTGGATTTCTCAGCCTTTTTCCTTTGCCAGGCCAAAACAGGACAATCTCTTTTTAGGAGCCAAACATTTTGCATTACCGTCCCCAATGCAGGAAAAACACTAAAGCATTGGCCAGTCCTCTTTTGCGATCACAATACCATTATGGGATCACCATAATCGCCCAGGCAACTCTCGTCCGCACCGTGACTTCCCTTGCCCTCCGGGACCATCTGCGCCTGTTACATTCATCAGCCGCAACCGCCAAAGGCGTCTTTAGCTCATACCGCAGCCAAACAGCAGGCTGGATTGCCTTATAACAGGCGCCCGGCGATACCCTCGTTATTTGTTAAGCTTGGGCGTGGAATAGTTCTGTCCCGGTTTCCGTGCTGATGCCGGCAATTGAGGTTTAGCAGCAGTTTGCTCTTTCTCAGCCTGCTCAGACTGTGGAGCTTTTTCCCCGGTGTTTTTGTCGTCAGCCATGCAGATCACCTCCTTATGCAAATTTACACAGCAATAATCATGCCAGCATGTACAATAACCGTATAAGCGGCTTATTATCAGGCCTGGCAGCGTTATTTACAGACTACGGCAAGAATAATCTATTTCTCTTTTTGAGATGACCAAATGGAAGCTTACAGGTTCAAAAGCCAGGAAATCTGTCGTAAAGCCTACAGTCTATATTTGGGAGAGCAATATCATTTTAGGACTTTCAAAAAGCCAGGGATGACCCTTGGGCAAAATAAAAAGACCCTTACTATAAGGGCCTCTTCTATTCCACCGGCACAGTCGTATTAATATTCAATATCATAGTCTTTCAGTTTTCTGTATAGGGTAGAGCGACTGATACCCAGGATCTCCGCTGCTCCAGGCACATAATTATCGGCATGCAGTAACGCTGTTTGTATCGCAACTTTCTCCAGGTTGTCCAGGCATAGCATCTCTCTGGCCTGACCTTTGCTATTTGCAAATTCACCTATTTTCAGTGGGCAGGTTTCCAGAATAATGTAGTTAGGCAGATTTTCAGGTTTAATCAGATCACCCTGGACAGTATTTACTGCATAAATCATTGCATTTTGCAATTGCCGCACATTACCTGGCCATTGGTATTCATTGATTTTTTTCTGCGTTGCCAGACTGAATTTTGGGATCTGCCAGCCTTGTTTCCGGCAATAGTTTTCCACAAAAAATTCACTGAGGAGTTTAATATCATTGCCTCGCTCCCGCAGCGGCGGGATATTAATTGTCAGTACAGACAGGCGGAAGTAAAGGTCTTCGCGAAACAGATTTTCTTTTACCATTTTATTAAGATCTTTGTTGGTAGCCGCAATCAGCCTAAAGTCAACTTTCTTGGAACGGCTGCCACCAACCCGCATGATTTGCTTGTCTTCCAGTGTTCTGAGTAAAACAGCCTGCACTTCAATCGGCATGTCACCAATTTCATCAAGAAAGAGCGTGCCGCCATGAGCTAATTCAACCTTACCGGCTCTGCCGCTTCGTTCTGCGCCGGTAAAGCTGCCGCCTTCATAACCAAACAGTTCGCTTTCGATTAACTCCCGGGGCATAGCTGCACAGTTTACTGCCATAAACGGCCCTTGCGGGCAATACACGTTGTGGATTGCCTGGGCATATAGTTCCTTGCCTGTACCGCTTTCCCCAACCACCAGAATATTTTCCGGTGAACTGGCAAAGCGCCGGGCCAAAGCCATACTTTTTTTAAACTCCTTATTCTCACTGATAATATCATCAAAGGTATAGGTAGACGTACTGCCGGCCCTGCTGTTTTGCTGAATGGCGACCTTTTCCGCTACACTAATTTTTAACAAGGCGACCTCTAATTCCTGTGTATACTGGTTTAGAACCGGTCGGATATTGACATGATAGAAGCTTCTGTCAGCCCCCACACAAAGCCTTTCTTCAGTTGTAACACTCTCACCTTTTTTCGCTAACGTCATCAAAGAGGAATTGTTGCCAAGGAATTCATTGATATTTCTGTTATGGGCCTCTTCGGATCTAAGCTTCAGAACACGTGTACCAGCCGGATTGATATACAGGATTTGCCCGTTAGCGTCTATCGCGACAACGCCGTCATCAATAAACGACAGCATAGCAGTCAGTACGTTATTCACAGTAGCAACCTTATCCTGATTTATTTGCATCTGCCGGTTGAATGCATCGGCCCTTTCATTGGCAATATATAAAGCAGCATTTGCCCTTTTCAGGTAAAGCTGGTTCTCTATAACCATTGTCATAGAAGTAAGCAAACCCATACTATGGGGCCCCAGCTTTTTAAGGGTTTCTTCTTCAGGCGTATTCAGTAACGGCTGACTAACCAACACCAGAGCAGCCTGAATTTCGCCTGCTTCATTTCTGATTGGCGCCGCCGAAGCAATACTGTTCTGAAATGCCACACAGTAATGTTCCGGACCAAGCAACTGCACAGGACGTTTAAGACGGAAACACAGTTCATGGGCTGTAGTACCTTCAGTATTCTCACTGGCAACAATACCTGTCCGGGAATCATATTCGAGGTAAAGCTTTCCAAACTTCCTTCATTCAGCAATATAACGCCGTCTATGTCGAATAAGTAAAAAATGTAGCCACACTCTACAATGATTTTTTTAAATGATTGGGCCAGGTTCTTGGTAGCATCAACCAGAGCATGATTCTTGTTTAAAATTTCAGATAATTTTTGCGGACTTAAATTGGAGTTTGTAACTACCGAATAAGGATTCACCCCCCAATTACGGGATCTGATCCACGAGGCGGCGACATCCTGGTCCATGTACGGGTGTTTTCGCGGATCTTCTGCTTCATTTTGCAGAAAATCCTGCTTACATCGCAGTATGGCCTGCCACCGCTCCCGTGAGAATAGCCCCCTGTTAGCAATAAAGTAATCGGTCTGTAACCCTGAGACATCATGAGTGTGCTTCATAACCGTCAACTACAGCTCCCCCTTATTTTTCCTAACAGATTTATAAATTACTTCAAATTGCTTAGATCTCACACATGATCGTAGATTGAGAATTAATGCACATATAAAAAAGAAGCCTGGTTTTACCAGACTTCCTTCGCACAATCGGGCAGGCACAAAAATTGCTTTTCATACCTTTCGGTCATCACATCCACATGGGATATGATAACTCGGAACTCTCTTGTAATTATGTATTTATTCTAACAATTCTCGACAAAGTCCTGTTAAACAAGTATTTAGTGGTTATATTTTTTTTCGACAAAATCCGGCATTAAATTCATTGCGTTGTATTAGCTTACTCCACTTCCCACTCTCCTTTTGTATAAAATAGATCAGTCGTTTTTCCTGCCTGCAGCAGGACCGGTCAGGTCGGCGGGAGGCGTATGCCATTTACAGGTTTTTACAATCCCATCCTGAGATGGTTTTTTATGCTTGTTGCAGGGATTTGCACACAGCTTCTCAATATATAGGCACATAACGGTTGGCCGCGCTTTCGGCGGCGGCAGGTCTGTGCCGCATTGTTTGCAGTTCTTGCGTTCGGGGAAATTATAGGTGCCACAAGCAGGGCATGGGGCCGGTTTTTCTTTAGGCGGTTTACAGCCTCCGCAATATGGATTACAGGACCAGCACATAAAGGTTCCTCCTGCTTACGTTTCGCTGTAATTACATATTTACAGGCTACCGGGCATCAAGCCGGCTAAGCGCAGCCAATAGTGTTGTTTTCAGATGCAGTACATGGGAGGACTCCGGGTATTCCACGCCGGCACGCTGAAAAATATCTCTTAGTTTTTTTTCTATATCCTGAGGGGATTGATAGTCCGACAGGTCCATTGCCATATTTCCCATAAATACCGATAACGAAGTTGTTGCCTTATCGCCTTGCTGGATCTTATTCCACACTGCCGTCGCAGCCTGTAATGTGAATGGCATGCTAGTACCTCCCTGTAGGCTTTGTTAGCTTGAGTATTGCACCATTTAAGTACCCCCGTCAAGATTCAAATCAGGACAGCTTTTCTCTTTTTGTCTTCTTTTGCTACAGCTTGTACCATGAACCCAGTCAATCATACTTCCTGTATTGGCTGATATTGAGGATTAACAGGCAGTAAGAGCACTTACCCAGGGGATTCGCAGAGTTTCCGGTTGTCTCAAAATAGGATTTTCACCTTATTTATTCACGGCAATCCGGCCGCTGTCTACCGGTTTTAGCCGCGTAATCCCTTTGCTGTAGTTAATTACTGCACTGCTTACGCAGGTGCGGAACTTCCAGAAATCTATAAATCACTGCCGCTGAAACCGCACCTAATACCGGCGAAACAACATACAGCCAGAGGTGCGCCAGATTGCCGGACATAACAGCCGGGGCAATGGAACGCGCCGGATTGAAAGACCCGCCGGAGACAGGTCCGGCAACCGCAGCACCAATAAAAACAGTCAGGCCAATGGCCAGCCCGGCAAAGCTGCCCTCCGCCCGGGAATCGGTCGCAACGCTGATAATGACAAACATCAGGAAAAAAGTAAAGATGAACTCGATGGCAAAGGACACACCGATAAGATGCTGTCCCACCGGCAATGAGGGGAACGTGCCGCCCAGATCATATAAATTGCCAAACAGCAGTCGCAGCACAGCACTCGCGCTTAGCGCGCCTAATAACTGACTAATAATGTAAGGCACAACCTGGCTGGGGCTGAATTTGCCCACAGCGAAAAAGGAGATCGTGACCGCCGGGTTAAAATGTGCTCCTGAAATATGCCCGCAGGCATAAATCAGAACAACGATGACAAAACCAAAAGCCAGCGCAATCCCGATATGACCCAGTGCATTCTGGGCGAGATGATTGACAATGATCGCGCCTGTCCCGACAAACAACAGGAAAAACGTCCCAATAAACTCAGCAATATATTTTTTCATTTCCATATTTGTTCCTGCCTTCCCGGCGTCGCTGCTTTAGCAGCGTGACAATCCTAATCCTGTTGATACTGACGGGATCTTTACGAAAAATCTCCTCGCCATTATCCTACAGTTTTAAGGTTGACACGCTGCTAGCAGCAGCCGCCGCCTGAATAATGATAAGTAGCCTTGGTGATAAACAGGTCCGGCCGGTTCAGCGCCCGCAGATTTCCGGCTGTTTTTTGACAAACAGGCAGGGGCACATCGCGCTGAATAATATGACCTTTACCATCGTCATACGCTTCCTCTGATCCGAAATAAATTACCGTCTCGCCCGCGAATACGCAGGCCCCGTCCTCAGGCACCGCATTTTTATAAACAACAAGCTCCAGCGATTCCAGCAAAATATCTTCCCCGGTCCCATACCGCCCTTTGTCCAGAATACGATATGGCCGGCGGGCCCGGACCTCAATTGTGCCAAAGCCGGCGTCAACAAATTTATCCAGGTAATCCTGATAAGCGAGTGCTCCCGACAGGCACATCGCCCGCAGCCGTTCATCCTCACGCAAATGCTCCGGGATCGGCTGTGTCGTAATCGGATCTGATATATACAGCCGGCCGCCAGGCTTTAAAACCCTATGCATTTCACTTATGGCCTGCTTTAATTCCGCTTCTTTAAAAATATTAAACAGGCAGTTTTGGGCGGCTACATCCACACTGCCGTCTGCCAGCGGCAGACTGAGCGCATTGCCCTGGACCAGTTTCACAAAATCCGGTTGAAACCACTTATTCACCTGTGCCGCCAGTTTGAAGTTTTCCTCAGCCCGGGCAAGCATCTCCGGCACACTGTCAACAGCGATAACCGACTGCGGCCTGCGGGTAAAATAAGCAAACTGCAG
>JAQSXM010000073.1 GCA_029256645.1 Sporomusa sp.
AGTGGCTGAACTGGAACATCAGGTGCCCCGGCAGGTTTGGACTTAACAAACAGTAGCCATAAGATTAAGTTACACAGGGCGATAATTGCAGAAGTCGTAAAAGCTTTTTCAATAGATGGGAAAAGTGCCGAAGTTGCCAAAGCGGCCGTGATACCAGTAGTGGCCCCTGCTATATATATTCCCATTACCATTCCCAGTTGCCGGGGTGGGAACCAAGCACCCAGGATTTTGGCAACATTCGCATTAAGAAAAGCCAAGCCAAAGCCTAGAATAAACATCCAGACGAAAAGAACTTCAAAACTGGTTGGGCTGATACGACCGAAACTGCTTATTACGCTGAGTGCCAGACCGCCTGCTATGACGTTTTTAACACCATAACGATCTGCCAGGGCGCCGGCAGGGATACCAACTATAGCACAGGCTAACATGGGAGCAGATAAAGCCATAGCAAATTGACTGGGCTGAAGATGTAATGCGGGTATAATTTGACTGGCTAAGCCACCTATTTGATATATTAAATAGTTTAAGGTCAGGTGTGTAAGAAAAATTATTAGGAGTATTATCCAACGAACAGAGCTATCTCTTTTATTTATTGTTTCACACATCTTTGTAACTATTCCTTTCTGCTTTGCTTAAAGCACCTCGCATTTTCCTATGGCCAGTTAAGACATGAAGAAAACCGCGGGCAACAGCCACGGTTTCTTCATACGCACAAGCGTTGCAGCAAGTGCCAGTTATTAGAAAATCCAGGTTAACTGACTAATCAAGAATTTTTGACTCTTATCCGCTAAACCTAAACCGCCTATTTTTACAGCTTGCAAATCACCATAGATGACTGAAAGCATCGCCTGTGGCGCAACCGTTACTTCAACTCCATATTCAAAACCTTTAACATCGTTGATACTGCTGCCTTGTGCAGGATATGTCCAGTTATTGGGAGCGTTTAATGCGCCAGTATATTGTAATATATCAAAACCATTGTCAGCCTTCCGGTACCCTACCCAAGCACCTGATGTTCCTACTGCGAACGGATTTGCCCCCTTATATTTTACCTTAAGCTGCATTCCCTTTGGTGAATCGCCACCATTAAAGAACTTAGCCATGGTTGCAGTGTTTACACCATATTCACCTTGCAGGTTAATATTAGGTATTCCGGTGTATTCGAATCCCACTGCTTTAGCATCATAAAAATTGAGACCAGAGTTGGAATCTTCATTATTGGAAACATAAGCAAATGACATGTTAGTATTCTTGTTTAATTTAAACTGCGTATCGGCTAGCAGCCAAGAATAGTCTGTTTTTTTACCAGAATAAATGCTCGTCTTCACATCATTGCCAAAGCTCACTCTTCCGCCATCTAAATAGGGGGCACTAAACAATAGTCCTTTGCCGACTGTGGCAATAAATCTTCCTGCAGCCCACTCAAACTTACTATTCTTACTGGCATAATAAGCTTCCTCAAACTGGATCGAGCTATCCGTTCTCGTATCACCTGATATAGAGTCATTTCCGAGTGTAGCGTGAAAGTAATTGTTGCTGTCAAACTTTTTATCTACAAATACGTACAAAGCAGTGCGGAGTTCCGATTTATCCGATGGTTGACCAGTGTAATATGGATCCCCCCCAAGAGCAGCGTCATCTACAAGCGGGCGCGGATTCTCGGTCCATTCATGCCTGATTCGCGCTACGCCTGAAAACTTCAAGCTATTAGCATCCTTGTCCTCCAGAGTTTTGACACGCACGCCAAGACTTATCAATTCCTTCGAAAACTCAGCCGACAACTTTTCCAATAAAGCCTTGTTTTCGGCATTAGCCTTTTCTTCCTTAGTAAGAGCATTAGCCACAATAAGAGCCATTTCATACCTTGTCATAGTTTTGTCGCCACGGAAAGTGCCGTCGCCAACTCCATCAATTAAACCAGCATCAGCCAGCTTTTTCACAGCATCATATGCCCAGTGTTTAGCCGGAAGGTCACTAAAGGTACTACTTGCAGCAGATGCCAAATTGGAAATGCAAAATACCATCAGTACAGCGAGGGTAATCAACAATCTTTTCATTATTTTCCCACCTTTTTTTACTTTTAGAGATAAGATCGTCTCACTATACGGTACTAAATCTTTTTTATTTACCAGTAGCTGCAGCAATCATGGCTTTCACGTTCTCAGGTTTTGCATTAAGAGGAGTGCAGCAGCCCACGGCCAGAATGAAGCCCTCTGGCCCTAAATCGGTAATCAGTTTACTGCTGTACTGGTATACTTCATCTGGTGTTCCTAATGCAAGCATGGCTGCCGGTACGTCACCCATGATACACATATGGCCGCGCAATACTTGTTTGGCCTTATATAAATCAGTATTACTATCAGAAGATAAGATACACTTACCTTTAGGGAACTCTCGTAAATATTCTATAGCCCGGGTCCAATTATTGTCCCAATGGAGTAATGCATAAGATCCTGAGTCAATTACAGCTTCTACCTGCCTTTTAAGAAATGGTAAAGAAAAACGTTCCCACATTTTAGCCGACATATATTCCGGCGCACACCGGGTTGCTCCTGTAAATACGGCAAACGGTTTAATCTGCTCGATTTGCCCTTTGATCACAGCAATCATTTCTGTGGTAATAATATCTATTACAGCTTCTACTTTATCTGGTATCCGGTACAAATCTTTAGTTAAGTTTGCCATTCCCCGGGCACTTGATAGAACATCAAAGGGAACCCCAAAGATTAATGGGCTAAACGGCACAATCCCGGCATTCACATAGTTTGTCACTATTTTCTGCCAGTCAGATGATATGTACTTTTGTAAATCAGGTACAGCAAGCGGCAGATACTTTTCAAATACTAGCTGTTGATAATAGGTAAACCCTTTGTCTAAAATGACATCATAATCCTCTACAGACATCGGTGAGATTTCATCAATTTGCCATTGAGCATCCGGAGGCAATTCCCTCCCAGGCAGTTTTACCTTGGCGAAAGTTGCCGCTCCTAAGGCATGAACGCAAGGCACTAAATACTGAATACCATCGATCTCGCCAAGTTGGGCCAGTGATTTCAGATTGGTTTGACTACTAACCTCCAGATCTTCAAGATAGTCGGCTAAAGATACTCCCATGTGCCGGGCAAAAAAAGAATCGGCAGCTAGAACGACCGGCACCCGGTCTGGTGTCCCCAGTGAAATTGCAGTAGTAAGCCTGTTGAAATGTGTACCAAATAATTGCTGAATATTCTCCATGATTCCTCCTTTAAGTTTAGACTAGTTAGGCATTGCATGAGATAGCATTTAAATGTCCCGATAACTAACTAATTAACGCAATCTTCATGCATTTATACTATAATGGTAGTCCCATATACACTTGCCGTCAAATTCCTATAATTCTGAAAACTATTCCTAACAATCATACTAAATTAGTTAGGCAATCTACCACTGCTGAGGATTTTTTTTATTCGATTATCGCCGGAAGATAATGCCCATGCCAGCGCAAAAAAAAAACGAGACTGATACAGACAGTCTCGTTAATGCGTTCAAGGACAACGAAGGTGGGTACGTTTCCTCGGCCTCCTCAACAAGCAGATTCAGCTTACGCTAAAAATCTATTTAAAGCTCTAAAAGCGGGTTTTTACCTTCCAGGAATTAAAATCAACTTTGCTGGTATCATGAATCTCAAATTTCCAAGACCGAATACCCTGGTGGTTTAACATCAACTCCAGATTGTCAAATGACCTCTTAATGATTTGTGGGCCATCATCGGTATTAAGAGTAATCTCGACACTCGCCTTAGGTAGCCAGGAAATAAAAGACCCCCTATTATAGAAGTTACCTTCCACAATCAATGTAGTATCATCTGTAAAATATACCTTAGACGGGAAAAATTCAAAATCGGTCGCCGCCGCCGAAGCATTTCCTAGGATTAGGACACTTATAGCACAAATCACTATTAATAGCCATTTAAACCTCATATCCATTCTCCTTTTTGTATTACAAAAATATTATTATTGTAATACAAATGTAGCAAATAGACCTCTTCTTGTCAAGGTATTTTATTCCAGTTAATTCAAATTTATGCAACAATACTTATTTACATTGGCTTATCCGGCAGGTTTGTCAAGAATACATATTACTTCTATATTTTCTTTACTATGTAATACACTTATTGTAATATATTATTAAGGTGGTGGATAATGGCTAGAACATCCAAAATATCAGATGGGAAGATTACTGTTAGCGCCAGAGTCAGCAGTGCAGCTGTTGGTATCCTGAAAGAGCACGAGATCCCGATCTCAGATGTGATTGAAGCAGGGATCATCCATTTTTTAGGTTTAGATGATATTGATAAAGTTGCTTATCTTTTAAAAAACAATTCAGATGTTGCTGATAAAGATGACTATAAAATTCCCCATGCCACTTGGCCGGAATGTATAAAAGAAGTGTTAGATTTGGACGATACTGCCGATGTGAGAGAAGAGATCAAGAATTTCAAGGCTGCTGCTAAATGGTTGCCAGATAAAGGTGCCTCCAGAATTGGCCAATTAAGTTTGAAGAAATTAAGTGCAATAGAAATCGTAAAAAAAGCGGCCGACCTAATGCGGACAGGCCGTATACCAGATGCCCTTTCATACTATGATTATGCAATCATGGTCTGTAGAAAATCAGAAAATCACCGGGAAATCGGAAGAGTCTACCTTGTCATGGGTGATGCCTGTCGTGATATAGGGAATTTTTCACTTGCCTTGAGCGCATACGAGGGAGCGGAAATAAATTTTCAAAAAGACCAAACTCCACAAGATATAGCAAATTTGTCTTATTCCCGG
Organism: Sporomusa sp.; assembly: GCA_029256645.1. The sequence goes on from JAQSXM010000073.1 coordinate 4,812, forward strand.
GGAGTTTGCTTCCAGCTTTGGGGCAAACACAAAGAATCCTATGGCTACTTTGAAAAGGCGCGGAACTTATTCGTGAGCATAGGAGATTTGAACAACCTGCATAAGACACTTTCCCGATTATCCCTCAGCCTCGATTCTCTGGAACCGGAAGATTCGATCAAAACATGCAACGAGATACTTGAATATTTTACGCACCAGAAGTCTCAGTTTACAATAAAAGCAGGTGCTTCCGGTATTGGCTAATCAATACGCAAGACCTATCAATTAATGAAATTCACACTGACCTTAAAACTGTACCGCGGAAAAATGCATGGAAGAAAAAGCTAAGCTGTCCTTCATAGGTATTAACCTGCGCAGGACAGCTTTTTGGGGTTGGGTTACATTCTGTTCACCCTCTTATAATATATACACGCCGTACCATTGATTCTTTGCGATGTGTCTGGTATGATCATTGGTAAATATATACTGATAAGTAGGTGAGGCTCGATTTGACAGCCGCAGTAACCATCTGTGTCAGTGATATGCACTGCATATCCTGCGAAAAAAAGATTGAAGGAGCACTAAAGCGATTAAAAGGGGTCAAAGCAGTAAACGCTATATATTCACAAAACACCGTTTACGTGGAATTTGACCGGGAAAGCTGCAGTGAAGAACTGATTCACCAAACCATCCTTGATTGCGGCTATACTCTTGATTGTAGAGCCAATTCCAAAAATAAATCCAAAAACTTTCTTGGTATCGCAGTTGTATTTGGGGCCATTCTTTTGCTTGGTCAAATCACGGGCAGCTTTGATATGAGCTCGCAACTTACAGGTCAAGTTACCTATTTGGTTATCTTTGTTATTGGTATTTTTACGTCTCTGCATTGTGTCGGTATGTGTGGCGGCATTATGATGTCACAGGCAGTTGCAACAGAGGCTCACGCCAAGCAATCCCCCTTGATACGATCACTTTACTATAACACCGGCAGAGTAATCAGCTACACCATTCTGGGTGGTGTTGTGGGCGCTCTGGGTTCGGTACTTTCAGTCTCGATTGGGTTAATGGCCGGAGCAGCAATTGTTGCAGGGATTTTTATGATCCTTATGGGACTCAATATGACAGGGCTTACTATCTTTAGACGTTATCTAAGCTTCCCCCGGCTTTTCAATTTACCGTTAAAACCCTCTAACTCTCCTTTTATCGTCGGCCTGTTGAACGGCCTAATTCCTTGTGGGCCGTTACAAACGATGCAGCTCTATGCTCTAAGCACCGGAAATATTCTTCATGGTGCCACCGCTATGTTTGTCTTTTCTCTTGGAACCTTACCACTAATGCTGTCTTTCGGTACAATTACAACTCTTCTAAGTAAAGATTCTACGAAAACCCTACTCAGGCTCAGTGGTGCTTTTGTCATAATTTTGGGGTTAATAATGACAAATAGGGGGCTTGCCATTGCAGGAGTTAATGCTCCGTTCTTTAATTATGCAGTAAAAAGCACCGGCAATAGCACCATGGCGCTAAAAGCCGAAGTAAATAATGGCCAGCAGACCATTACAATCGCTGCAACTAACCAAGGTTATGTGCCCAATGTTTTGTATGTTCAGAAAGGCCTGCACTTAAAACTAATTTTTAGAGGCGATCAAATCAACTCCTGCAATAATCAGCTAATCATTCCATCCTTAAACATTAAAAAGAAACTGGTGTCCGGCGAAAATGTAATTGAGTTTACACCACAGGGCGAAGACCTAAGCTTCAGTTGCTGGATGGGCATGCTGCGTGGGATTATTAAGGTAGTTGATGATCTGAGTAGTGTGGATATCGCAAAACAAAATGTTGTTATTCCACCAGGCAAGGGTTGTTGCTCTACGAATGACAAATCCCAGTGCTGTGGTAGTGCCGAGAGCCGCCCCAGCATATATGGCGATGATATTAATCAAGTTCCATCCGGGCGGTTAATTAAAAAGGCTCTGCCTGGTAACAATCAGCAAACAGTAACTATTACTGGAATTGGTTATGAATTTGATCCGGTTATAACAGTTATAAATAAAGAAATACCCTCAAAAGTGATTATCAACTTTTCAAAGTTCGACAACCCTGAAGGTAAGTGGGAAATCGTGTCCTATGAGCAAAAAAAGGTAGTTCAAACTTTTACCGGGACAAAGAGTGACGCTGAGCTGGACCTTCCACCCCAGAAACCGGGTAGTATGGGGGTCTATCATAACGGAAAGATTATGGGCGTAATTGAAGTTGTAGAAGAGTTAGCGACTGCAGATATTGAAAAGATTAGAACTAAGCTATTAAAGCAGTAACTTTGATTATTTACAAAGTGGATGACGGCACAGGTCATCCACTTTTGTATGATTATATTCTTCTCAGCCTCTTTTAACTAAGGAACCTAACATGGTTTTACCGCTAGCTATCACCATATCCCCAAAACTCTTGTTCTTTGCGCAGATTACGTCCAAGGCAGCAAGCAATTTATCAAGCTGCTCATAAGATACAGTCAGCGGCGGTTCTAATCGAATAACATTAGGGTTATTCAAAGTATAGGCTGTAACTATCCGGTGATTATTCAACAGTTCTCCTGCTACCATCGCTCCCAGATATTCACTGGCTAACTTTTCCATTGCCCCTCCGGTCAGCCTGTTAAGAATCCCCTTTTCCGGCTGGGCAAACTCCAATCCGATTATAAGCCCTTTCCCACGGACCTCTTTTAAAAATGGGTATTTTTTCTGTAATTGCTGCAATCTCTGCATGAGATATTCACCTTTTTCTGCTGCCTGCCGCGATAGATCCTCCCGGAAAAGGATCTCCAAAGTCGCAATCCCTGCCGCGGCCGCCCGGGTATTACCGCCGAAGGTAGAGGTATGTAGTGTAGCTTTTTCCGTGCTGCCGTAGGCCGTCTTCCAGATCTTTTCGGTAGTAATATAGGCTGCCACTGGCATTACGCCGCCACCGAAAGATTTGGACAGGCACAGGATATCGGGAACAATCCCGTCCAGTTCACAGGCAAACATTTTCCCGGTACGCCCGAATCCAGTCTGGATTTCATCAACAATAAGCAAGGTATTATACTTTGTACAAATATCCCTGACCTCTTTTAAATATCCCGCCGGTGGGACAATAATCCCGCCTTCTCCCTGAATAGGCTCTACGATAAACGCCGCTACATCCTTCTGAGATAAAGCGCGCTCCAGGGCTTGTACATCGCCAAAAGGAATAAACTCGATTCCCGGCAGCAACGGGGCAAACGGCTTTCTATATTTCTCCCGCCCTGTGACTGACAGGGCTCCGAAGGATTTACCATGAAAAGAACCCTCGCAGGAAATAAATTTCATTTTCCCGGTAGCGGCCCGGGCCAGTTTTAATGCCCCTTCCACAGCCTCCGCACCACTGTTGCCGAAAAATGAGTATTGCAGTTCTCCCGGGGTGAATAAGGCTAAATTCCGGGCTAATGCCCCTGCTAAAGGATTGGGGGCGGCTTGAATCAGATTCGGTAATTCCTGCACCGACTCAACTGCTGCAATTAGCTCAGGGTGGTTATGTCCCAGGTTCAAGGCTCCATAGCCGCCTAAGAAATCTAAGTATTCATTATCTTCCCTATCCCAAATCGACGTCCCCTTCGCCCTTACAAAACTCTTATCAAAGTTTAAAAGCCCCATGAGATTTACTAAATCCGGATTTATAAACTTCCGGTGATTTTCCCGATTTTCTTCCCGGGATAACGCCATAGCTTCCCTAAGCTCCAAAAATTCAGGCATTACGTCTTTTATACGTCTTTCCATTTTTGCATTCCCTCCATGTCCGGAACTATATTCCAAATTGTGCACAATTATTATGAAATACATTCCTTAAATTGTAAACAATTACCGCTAAGTCGCCCTTATGTAATTATAATACTCTATAAACAGATAATTGGTAAAGTCTTAAAAGACTATGTTCAAAAGGAGCAGACTGTAAACAGCAGCTACGGCAAAGTCAACGAAAACTAAAAGCTGACCCCTGTTATATACAGATGCCAGCTCATTTCCTAACTTTTTTTCATGTCTACGCAAATTGGCTTTAGCCTATATCTTGTTACCTATCATTCATAGATTTCCTCTTCGGTAAAGTAAATCGCAATTTCCCTTTTAGCACTGGCAACACTATCTGAACCATGCACAATATTATTATCCATAGTCGTTGCATAATCGCCCCGTATTGTACCAGGCAGAGCCTCGGCCGGATTCGTAGACCCCATCATTTTGCGCACGATACTGACCGCATGCGGTCCGGTAACTACCATTGCTACAACCGGTCCTGAAGTAATAAATTCGATCAAAGCCGGGTAAAAAGGCTTATTCTGATGCTCCTCATAATGCTTGGCAGCGACATCCCGGGACAACCGAACTAACTTGAGCGCAGATATTCCAAATCCACGCCGCTCAAAGCGGCTAATGATCTCACCAGACAGGTTCCTTTTAACCGCATCCGGTTTCAATAAAACAAGCGTACTTTCTATGGTATTCATATATACATTACCTCCGGAATCTCCAAGCGTTAATCGAAACAATCCTATAATTTCCGCATAGTGGGTACTTGGTGGTCAGACAGTAAGCAGATTTCTTTCGCTATTGCAGCCATCTTCTTAATAATCTGAACGATTTCGTGCTGCTCTTTTCCAGAATCGTTCATTGTCCTACAGGCCTTTTGGAAACTTTCCGCAATTAGTTGTAAGTCAGTATCTATGTTATTTGCGACTTCAGGGCGTGTGTCATTTTTCCCACCGCTCCTGGAGGAACGGCACTCTTGTTGGGTGCCTGACGCATCTTTTTGCATTTCATTCACCTCGATCATATATGTTCAAATATTAAAAATCATTAGCTCTGCATTAAGGGCAGTTTGAGGACTAGAATAAACGAACAATATTATCATTACTATTCATGCAAAACTTCCTCTTTAATCGTACAATAGTAGTATTAACATTTTAACGTATTTTCCATTAAATTCACATAAAATTCATAACTTCACACATTACAAAAACATTACAAAACAGGATCGTCCATGAGATCATAGATTTCATCGGCAGTAAAATGAAGAGGAAAGCCACTGGGCATATGCGCTCACGGCTTTCCTCTTTTTTATAGCGATATGATACACCCGGCTAAAACAAACCAACAATCTTCCCATTATTGTCAATATCCATTTTAACTGCGGAGGGTTCCTTAGGCAAACCTGGCATAGTCATAATCTCGCCGGTAATGGCCACCAGGAAACCTGCGCCGGCCGCCACCCTTATTTCACGAACAGTAACTGTAAACCCGGTTGGACGCCCGATCTTAGTCAGATCATCACTCAGAGAATATTGGGTCTTGGCCATACAAATGGGCGTCTTATCAAAACCCATGGTCGTCAGTTCCTGGATAGTTTTTTCGGCTGCACTCGTGTAGTTTACGCCGTCGGCACCGTATATTTTGGTGGCAATAGCCGCGATTTTGTCTTTTATCGGTGCCTTTTCGTCATAAGCGAAGGTAAAGTTGTTAGGTTTCTCACAAGCAGCCAGCACCTTTTCCGCTAACACCTGCCCACCTAGACTACCTTTAGCCCATACTTCAGATAGTGCTACTTCCGCGCCCATTGCATTACATTTTTCTTCTACAAAGCTCAACTCCTGGGCAGTATCTGTTGGGAAAGCGTTGATGGCTACTACAGCTGGCAAGCCAAATTGCTGAATGTTTTCAATATGCTTGGTAAGGTTGGCAAGACCTTTTTCCAATGCCGCCATATTCTCGCCAGCCAACTGGGTCTTGGGGACACCACCATGCATCTTGAGTGCCCGTACGGTAGCCACAATAACTACCGCACTGGGTTGAAACCCAGCAAAACGGCACTTGATATCAATGAATTTCTCCGCACCCAGGTCGGCGCCGAAACCGGCCTCGGTAACACAGTAATCAGCCAGCTTGAGGGCATATTTAGTGGCAGATACACTATTGCAGCCATGCGCAATATTGGCGAACGGGCCGCCATGGACGAAAGCAGGTGTATTTTCCAATGTCTGTACAAGATTAGGTTTAATAGCATCTTTAAAGAGTAGGGTTAAGGCACCGGTAACTTTCAGATCATTAGGAGTAACTGGTTTCCCCTCATGCGTATAAGCAATAATAATCCGACCAATGCGTTCTTTCATATCATCCAGGTCTTTAGCCAAACAAAGAATGGCCATCATTTCAGAGGCGACAGTTATATCAAATCCGCTTTCCCGGGGCACGCCATTGGCTTTGCCGCCAAGTCCACAAACGATAAACCGCAGTGCGCGTTCATTAAGGTCAAGTACGCGGCGCCAGGTAATACGACGGGGATCTATGCCGAGGGCATTGCCATGATGGAGGTGATTGTCAATAATTGCAGCCAAAAGATTATGAGCAGTAGTGATTGCGTGGAAATCGCCGGTAAAGTGAACCTTAACACCAAAACAGGGCCCCAAAGAGGGTTCACGCAGGGCAATTACTACCTTCTTCCCTTTTCTCCGCAGAGAGTCGCCAAGCCCAACGGTAGTTGTTGTTTTACCCTCACCGGCGGGAGTCGGATTAATAGCTGAGACCAGAATTAGTTTGCCGTTAGGTCTGTCTTTAATCCGCTCCCAGGTTTTAAGAGAAACTTTAGCCTTGTAATTTCCATAAAGCTCTAATTCTTCGCCAGGAATTTCTAATTCTTTAGCCACTTCTACAATAGCATTCATTTTTGCTTCTTGGGCAATTTCAACATCACTTTTCACGAATAGTCCCCCTTAGTATGCGCTATTAATTTTTACCGGTTAATTCTGGGATTCCGAGGCCTGGGCCAACTCTGTATTTGAGCCGTGAATTCCGCAGATCGGGCATATCCAGGTTTGCACTTTCAGCAGCACTTCCTTATCTTCAAAACTATACTTGACCATACTATATTTTGAGGTCATCTCATCATGCTCACACCACAAAGACAGGTTCATAATTGGGGCCTCCTTTTATTATGTTATACTTAAAGTACTTTGCAAAAGCTCACTTCTTTCATTGAGCTTTTGCTGCTTATTTATATATTATCGCACTAATCATTAAATTCGCATAAAACAAACAACTTTTACATTACAAAAACATAAAAAAGAACAACACCCTTCACAGGTGTTGTTCGGTGCCGGTATTAGAAATCATATAGCCTACCCCAGGGTAGGTCACAATAAAGCCACCGTCGAGGTCCGCATTCTTGATCTTCTGACGTATCCGGGCTATAGCTACTCGCAGATATTCTACATCATCGCGGTATTCGCTGCCCCACACATCAGTAAGCAGTTGTTCATGAGTCAATACTTTGCCCGCATTAGCCATTAACAACGAGAATAAATTATACTCTGTTTCCGTAAGCCGCAGTTCATTATCTCCGACCCAGGCTCGTCGCTGAGCCAAATTAACAGTAACCTCCCCGTTCTTTATCTCGCTAGTCATATAGTTATTGACCACCCTGCTGTCAGAACGCCGCAGAACCGCCTTAACTCTGGCGAAAAGCTCGTCTAGAGAGAATGGTTTTGTCAGATAATCATCAGCCCCCATGTTAAGCCCCTGCACTTTATCGTTTGCATTACCCCGTGCAGTCAGGATAATCACCGGTACATTGGAAAATGTTCGCAGCCGTTTCAGCAAGGCAAGGCCATCCAGCCCGGGCATCATGAGATCCAGCAAAATGAGTTCCGGGTCCAGTAAATCAAACTTCGCCAGTGCGTCTGCACCATTCTGGAATATATGCGGTTCATAGCCCAGTGACTTGAGGTTAGCTGAAATAAAGCGCAATATTTTTGGCTCATCATCAATAATAAATACTCTACACTTTTTCATATTTATCACCAGCACTCCTGTATTTCGGTATGGAAACAGTAAAGACACTACCGGTGCCCTCACAGCTTTTAACCCTGATATTGCCGCTATGGGCATCAATAATCCCTTTGCAAATAGCCAGGCCTAAACCGGTACCGCCGCTAGGACGTTCGCGGCCGGTATCAACACAATAAAAACGATCAAATATTTTTACAAAGTGTTTCTCATTAATACCAATCCCATTGTCAGCTACGCTGATATGAATATACTTTTCGTCACAATCGGCAGAAATCTTAATTTCCGGATTACGCTCATTATAACGGATAGCATTGGTAAGAAGATTTGACAAAACCTGCCCCAGACGAACCCGGTCACCGTACATCATCGGCAAGCATTCGCCTACTGTTGATTCAATCTTCGCACCACTGGCAAAGTGTTTTGGCAGCTTTCGGACTGCATTATCAACAACAGTGCTTGGCCGTACCGGTTCCCGGTCCAAACTAATAGCTTTGGCATCAATTCTGGAAATATCCAGCCAGTCGTTAACAAGCTCCTGGATACGATCAATGTCCTCATGAATTCCGGTCAGCATTTCCCGTTTGAAATCTTCATCCCAGTAAGCATCTACCCGCAGCAAGGTTTCAACACTGCCTTTTATACTTGTAATCGGTGTTTTGAATTCATGTGAAACCATGGAGAGTAAGTCACTCTTAAGCTTATCAACTTCGTGTTCCTTGGTAATATCCCGCCAGACAAATCCTTTGCCAATGATATGGTGTTCATCACTGGTAACAGGAAAAGCTGACAGCATTATGTGCTGCTGGGTATCCCCATAGTTAATTTTAAACCGATAGATACCATTTCCTTGTA
>JAQSXM010000074.1 GCA_029256645.1 Sporomusa sp.
CACCGGAAGAAATTTTAGCAGCAAATTCGTTAATGCTAACTGAGCTAAGCATAGTTTATCCTCCCCTAATCAAGTCCGGTACCCCTAATACTTCACAATTGGGGACCAGTCTCACTCTACGCTGATAATAAACTGGTAATGCGGCTGTCCGCCAAAATATACCTCAATCTCAATACCACTCAGCTTTTCCCTCAGAATACCGGCTAAAGCCTGAGCCTCAGGCTCAGCAAGCTCAACCCCGTAATATAGGCTGATCATTCCGGTCTCAGGTCCGGTCAAGTGTTTGGTTAACGCTATAACTGCGCCTGCCAGATTGTCGGCCCATACTACAACCCTGCCTTCGATTACACCAATATACGAGCCTGCAGGCACAGTCTGACCCTGTACCTGCGAGTCGCGGACAGCAATCGTTACACTTCCTGATTTAACAGTTGCCTGGGCCTCAGTCATCAGGGCAATATTGGCCTCAATATCGCGATTGGGATCAAAGGCCAGTACCGCAGCCAGGCCCTGCGGCACATTGACAGTCGGCAGAATTGCAACCCTGTCGCCTAACAGCTTCTTAGCCTGGGCGGCAGCCAGTATTATGTTTTTATTATTTGGTAAAATAATATATTTCTCCGCCGGGCCATTATGAACAGCAGCCATAAATTCCTCCACAGGCGGATTCATGGTTTGCCCGCCGGAGATTATGACATCGGCCCCCATCTGACGCATAATATCAATAAGGCCATCCCCTGCCACTACACTAATAACCGCTAAATTAACTTTATCCTGAAGCGGCTCTGCCTCGGTATTAAAGGTGGCCAAAGGCTCGCTTTGTATTATTTCGCGGTGTTGATCAGCCATATTGTCAATCTTAATATCATGGAGCGTCCCCCAGGCAATGGCCGACTCCAGTACAGCACCAGGATGAGCCGTATGAATATGCACCTTTAACACACTCTCACCCTGGGCAAGCACCAGGGAATCTCCCATTTGCTCCAGTTGCCGCTTAACCTCTCCGAGACCGGCCGTAAAACGCTTGACAATAAACTCAGTACAATAAGGATGCGCTATGTTCGTTTCCGCCACCATTGCAGGTACGGTAAGCGTACGGCCAAAATCGGCCTCAGGCCCGCTGAAGCGCCCTTCCAGCCCTTCAAGGCAACCGGCGAGAAACACAATGAGTCCCTGGCCGCCAGCGTCTACCACGCCAGCCGCTTTGAGTGCCGGTAACAGCTCGGGGGTACGCTTGAGTTCTTCCCGCCCGGCGCTGATTGCTTCACCCAGGATATCGGCAAAGGCCGCCCGTTCCCGCACTGCCCGATGTGTCCCCTTCGCGATCCCTTTAGCTACTGTCAGAATTGTTCCCTCTACCGGCCGGGCAACTGCCCGGTAGGCGTAGAGAACACCATATTGAAACGCTTTGCCGACCTCCGCCGAGGTTGCTTTATCTTTTCCAGACAACCCCCGGGCAATACCTCGCAAGAGTTGGGACAGAATAACGCCGGAATTGCCCCGTGCGCCCATAATGGCGCTATCTGCTGCGCGGCGGGAAAGCGAGCCAATCCCCTCATCCGGCGCTTCGGCAACTGCTTTAGCTACCGCCCCTAATGTCAGCAGCATATTGGTGCCGGTGTCACCGTCCGGAACAGGGAAGACATTTAAACTGTTGATATATTCATGTTCGCGCATAAAGGCATTATACGCCCCGGCAATCATGCGACGAAAATCTTTGCCATCAATTACATCGATACTTGGCTGCATACATCTACCCCCTTAACGAAGTTATTCACACTTATCCTGAAAGATCAGTCCAATAATCCCTGGTCCTAAGTGGGCTCCCAGGCATGAACCAATGCTTGTCAATGACACCGGAACATTGGGGTAACGCTGACTCACTGTATCATATATTTGCTTCGCCACATCCGGTGCTTCGCCGTGGGCAACACCAATATATTCGAGTTCCCCGTACTTATCCAGTTCTTCAATCATTCTTGCCAAAGCCCTTGACTTGGTACGGACTTTATCTAAGACCTGTACTTTTCCCTCACGCAATGTAAGGATCGGCTTAATTTGAAGAATAGAGCCAAATAACGCCGCCGCGCCACCAATCCGGCCACCCTTATGGAGATACTCCAGTGAGTCAGGAAGAAACAGCGTGTGGGTAGTATCGGCCATTCTCTGCAGGTGCGCTGCTATAGCACCGGCTGACTGACCAGCCGCCGCCATAGTGAGTGCGACCTCAGCCATCTTTACCATGCCAATGGCAGATGTACAGGAATCAATAACATAAATCTCGCGACCTTTAAAATCTCTGGCTGCAGCCAGGGCCCCGTTGACTGTACCGCTCAAACCACCGGAAACCCCAATCATAATGACAGGATTACCTGCAGTGGCCGGAGCAAAGGCAGCGGCAAAATCACCGGGAGCCGGTTGAGAAGTGCGCGGATGGATCCCTTTTTCTTTGACAAGACGAAATAACTCGGCCGTACTGAGCTCCTGCTCATTCCACACATTATCGCCTAATAAAACTTTTAACGGGACAACGTGAAGATTGGGATGGGTGGCTAGCATTTCTTGGGACACATTGGCAGTGCTATCTAACACTATATGTATATTTGACAACTTGCGTAAACTCCTCTCCTAATACCTAAACTATATTTTACCAAATAATCCGGCGCAAATACACAAAAATGTTGTCAGATTATCCTCTCAAGAATCGCAAACAAACCCGATAATATTATCTTGTCTGACAGGAAATAGGATATTGGGCAGCGAAACTACACCTATACAAGTTTATGCAGCTTACTACTGCCTAATACTAGGCGATTGCCCGAATAACCGGTAACCGGGAAACCGCGCTTAGCTAGGCGTCACAAGCAGCCGTAAGGAGTAACCCTATGGACGATGATAACCAGCTTCTCTTTGCATTAGATATCGGTACACGAAGCGTCGTTGGCTTAGTCGGCAAGACTGAGAACGGGGCGATCAAACTCTTGGCGTCAGACCGGCAGGAACACCATACCAGGGCCATGTTGGACGGACAAATTCATGATGTACAGGAAGTGGCCGGCGTATTAGCCTCAGTCAAAGCCCGTTTAGAAATCATCGCCGGCCCGCTAACCAAGGTTGCGGTAGCCGCTGCCGGGCGCGCCCTGTGTACGCTGCGGGCTGACTCTGAGCTCGAAACCGCCTCCCGCGGCACCCTCACCCCTGATGACGAACGCTCACTTGAACTGGCTGCCATCCAGGCAGCCCAGGCTCAGCTTGCCACCTCCGGCACTGTTTTGGACCCTGCAGATTACTACTGTGTCGGCTATAGTGTTGTCAGCTTTAGCCTTGACAGCACCCGCATCAAGAGTCTGATCGGTCAGCGTGGCAAACGCGCCGGCATCGAGGTGATCGCTACCTTTCTGCCCCGGCAGGTTATTGATTCACTACAGTCAGCCATCCAAGCGGTTGGCCTGGAGATGTCCACCCTTACCCTTGAGCCGATTGCCGCCATCAATGTACTGATTCCCTCAACGATGCGGCACCTCAATCTGGTGCTGGTCGATGTCGGTGCCGGCACGTCAGATGTGGCGATTACCCGCGATGGCTCGGTAATCGCCTACGGCATGGTACCTTTTGCCGGTGACGAAATTACCGAAGCAATATCACAGCATTTTCTCTTAGATTTTAACATTGCCGAGACTGTTAAACGTCAACTGGGCGGCAAAAATAAGAAACTTACCTTTACAGACGTACTGGGCATGGCTCACAAGCTGCCGGCTAAAGATATTATTGCTGCCATGACCCCGAAAGTAGGCGAATTAGCACAAGCAATCGCCACTGAAATTCTGACCCTCAATACTGAGGCGCCGCAAGCTGTACTCTTAGTCGGGGGCGGTGCGCTAACGCCACTGCTGCCGGAAGCACTGGCCCAGGCACTTGACATACCACAGGCCAGGGTAGCCATCCGTCGCCCTGATTCAATGGAAGGCTTCATCGATATACCGGCAGAATTGTGTACCCCTGACGCCGTAACCCCGCTTGGGATTTTAAAACTGGCCGGCGGCCGCGCCTTAAACTTTGTTAATATCTTTGTTAATAAACGGCCAATCCGTCTCTTTAATCTCAGCCGGTTGACAGTAGCCGATTCGCTCCTGGCTGCCGGCATTGATATCCGGGCACTGCGCGGCCGTCCCGGTATGGCCCTGACCATTACTGTTAACAGCGAAACCCGGTTTATTGCCGGCAGCCACGGTACTCCCGGCCACGTATTGTTAAATGGCCAGCCAACCCAACTAACCGGTGCTTTACATGACCAGGATGTCCTGGAGGTTATCCTTGGCGCAGACGGTACCGCACCAACGCCACAGCTTAAAGAGATAATTGCAATACCTGATCCATTAACAATCAGAGTCGATGGTAAAAGTTATGCCATCAAACCACAGATAACAGTCAATGGTCAACAAGCTGCACCTGACACAGTTTTGTGTGACCGCGACCAGATAAATTCCTCGCAATCGCTCACGCTGGCCCAAGCGCTCCAGCTTCTTAACCTTAAGCCTGAACCTACCGAACACAGCTATCAGGTCAATGGAGCACAACGTTCCTATAAGGTATGGCCCAAATATACCATAAATCATACGCTCGCGTCACTTAATCAATTATTAAGTACAGGTGATGTCGTTGAAACCCTCCAACTGCCGCCGCCCACGCTGGCAGAAGTGCTGGGGATTAATACAAACGAACTTGCTCCAGCCATCAGCATACTATTTAATGGCATGAATTGCCTTGTCCCTATTCGCCGCCATACAGTCACCGTCAACGGCCGGTTGGCTGAACCCTGCCAGCCGGCCAGCCCGGACAGCACTATTGAACTGATAACAGCAACAGACCCCCAGCCATTAATTAGCGATGTCCTATTAGCCGCCGATTTTGATCCACGCAGCCTGCCTGCTACAAGCAGGGTGACCGTGCTGCTCAACGGACTGCCGACTGAATTTACAGCTTACGTTAAAAATGGCGACAAAGTAGATATCCACATTCAGGAATCCTGCTAAGGCAAGAACAATCAATAGATTTAAGTAAATTTTGTAATAATTTTACGCGGGACTGTGACGCACGTCACAGTCCCGCATTGTGTTATCCCCTATAATTAAGCCATAAGTTACAAAAAAACAAGGGGGATTTCAAAATGAGTATGTTTTGTTACCAATGTGAACAAACTGCAGGCGGTAATGGTTGCACTAAAGTTGGTGTCTGTGGTAAGAATGAAGATATCGCCAGTCTTCAGGATACCCTCGTCTTCGGCCTCAAAGGCATTGCTGCCTATGCCCATCATGCCCGCGAACTGGGCGCCCGTGACGAGCAAGTGGACGCATTTATGCATGATGCCCTGTTCTTCACACTGACTAACGTAAACTTCAACCTTGAAAACCACATCAACATGGTCTTAAAATGTGGTGAGATTAACCTCAAAGTCATGGAACTGTTAGACAAAGCCCATGTTGACCACTTTGGATCTCCTATACCTACTGAAGTATTTACAGGTTTTAAAGCCGGCCACAGCATCCTGATCACAGGCCATGACCTGTTAGACCTGGAAGAACTTCTTAAACAAACTGAAGGTACTGGCATCAACATCTACACCCACGGCGAAATGCTGCCAGCTCACGCTTATCCTGAACTCAAAAAATACAAACACCTTGTCGGCAACTTTGGTACTGCCTGGCAAAACCAGCGCAAAGAGTTTGCGGCCTTCCCCGGTGCTATCTTAGTTACCACTAACTGTGTCATGCCGCTTACTGCCAATGAAACCTACGGTGATCGTATCTTCACCCGCAGCGTAACCGGCCTCCAGGGTGGCAACCATATTGCCGACCGTAACTTTGCAGAGATTATCGCCAAAGCCAAGGCCCTGCCTGCAGCAGCTGATAAGGCTGGCGAATACACCCTGACCACTGGTTTCCATCACAACGCTATCCTTGGCCTGGCCGATAAGATTGTGGAAGCCGTTAAAGCCGGTAAGATTAAACGCTTCTTCCTCATTGGCGGCTGCGACGGTGCCAAACCTGGCCGCAACTACTACACCGAACTGGCTGAGAAAGTGCCGCAGGATTGCGTAATCCTAACTGTTGCGTGTGGCAAATACCGTTTTAATCACCTTGACTTCGGTAATATTGACGGTATTCCCCGCCTGATCGATCTGGGGCAGTGCAACAACGCCTACTCCGCCATCCAGGTTGCCGTTGCTTTGGCCAAAGTATTCAATTGCGGTGTAAACGACCTGCCACTCTCCATCGTACTATCCTGGTTTGAACAAAAAGCAGTCGCAATCTTGCTCACCCTCTTACACCTGGGCGTTAAGAATATCCGCATCGGCCCATCGGCTCCTGCTTTCGTATCACCGGGAGTATTTAAAGTTCTTAATGAAGGTTTCGGCCTCCAGGCAATTACTACCCCTGATGAAGATCTAAAAGCGATCCTGGGCTAGTACCTTGTCAGCCTAATCCAGTGAATACTGACGGTCTATTTTCCGCAACCCTTCGTTGTCGTCAGTCAGCATACGTCCGGTATGCCTCCCTCCTCCGCCTTGGTTTACGAAAAATATCCTCGCCATTATTCTACCGTTTCAGAGCTGACAAGGTACTAATATAAAGGAAAGGACGAGTCACATTATCGTGATTCGTCCTTTCCTATTTAAAAACAACACACCGGTTGCGACCTTGCTTTTTGGCACGATACAAGGCACTATCCGCCTCGCGGAAGGCATCCTGACAGGCTACACTCGGATTCTTACAGGATACGCCGATACTAATAGTAATCTTTACAGGTTCGCCATTATGAAAGAACTCGCAATTAGCTACCTGATAGCGGAGCCGCTCGGCAATCTTGAGGCCTAGCTCAAGTGATGTTCCCGGCAATACCAGGGCAAATTCTTCGCCACCATAGCGAAAAGCCAGGTCTTTGCTGCGAATGCCGACTTTTATTATATTGCCAACTGTAGTCAGCACCTGATCGCCAAACAGGTGACCATGGGCATCATTTAATTTTTTAAAGTGATCAATATCAATAATCAGCAAAACATATTGCGCTACATCGGCTGTTTTTTCCAGATAGGCCCGGTGGTTGAGCAGCCCAGTCAGCCCATCAGTATGCGCCATTGCGTAATGGTGGGCATTTTGCCGCTTAAGCTCCGCGATTTGGCCTTCATGCTGCAGTTGTGTCTCCATCACATTATGCATATGGACTGCCGTTATCGACAAAACAGCAAAGCCGATCACATTGTAGATTGTTTCCAGCAAAAAGGCGACAGCCATGGCATCAGCCCTAATGATATTGGCTGCCAAATATACCAGTGAAATCGCTGTGGCCATGCGCATGGCACGATCCCGCCCGACCTTCAGCACCATCCGGATTAAAAGCAGATGATATAAAACATTGCTATACAATGCCCCCGCCAGAGTAAGGCCGGCGCACAGTATCAGGTTGACAGCAAGTTCACCCAGCTGTGGCTTGCTCCGCCGCCAGGATAATATAAGATTATAAAGGGTATAAGCCAAGGAGAGCACAACAATAGAAGCCCAGTGCGGACCCGGATTGAGCACTGCAGCCACCATGGTAAATACTGCTGAAATACCACTTATTCGCCTGGTTATAGTCTGCAGCTGAGAGGCAGAATCCCCCCACCCACTGGCAGCACGCTCGCGATTTATTGCACTCATTACCTTAAACTCCTTCACAACCCAGGAGCCGATTGGCGTCTTCTAGTAATATATTATCTTACTTATCAGAAGAAAAGTAAAGGCATACTGTGCTCTATAGCAGAAAATAATCAACGCAATTTTCTGTATAATTCAACAAAATTTGTCATAAAAAAATAATTCCTATGTATTTTAAACATAGGAATTACTATATAATTTAATGTTTGTGTTGCCGATAGTATTCGGCCACTTTGGCAAACGCGTTACCACTGGCCGCAATAGTTGCACCGATATCGGCGTGGGTATGGACGCCTGACATGAAGGCAGCTTCGAACTGAGATGGTGCCAGGTAGATGCCCTGTTCGAGCATTGCATGGAAGAACACGTTAAAGGCTGCAACATCTGAGCGCTTGGCGCTGTCATAATCGTATACCGGTTTATCACTAAAGAACAGGCCAAACATTGAACCGGCCTGATGAAACTGGAAGTTGAACCCAAAGGCCTGTGCTTGCGCCTGAACCCCGGCGCACAACGCGGCAGTCATTGTTGTTATTTTTTCATAGAAATCAGGGGCTTCTGACAACAATCGCAGGGTAGCAAGTCCGGCGGTCATCGCCAGCGGATTACCACTCAGCGTCCCCGCCTGATATACCGGACCGGCCGGGGCAATTTGCTCCATAATATCCCGCCGCCCGCCGTACGCGCCAACAGGCAGGCCGCCCCCAATTACTTTGCCAAGGCAGGTAAGATCTGGTGTAATGTTATAGACCTCCTGTGCCCCCCCATAAGCAACACGGAAACCGGACATGACCTCATCAAAAATCAACAATGCGCCGTAGCTCTCAGTCAGGGTCCGTACCTTTTCCAGATAGCCGGGCCGCGGCAGTACCAAGCCCATATTACCAGGCACCGGTTCAATGATTACAGCAGCAATATCCTCACCGTGTTTTTCAAAGATTTCTGTCAAACCCTTAACGTCGTTATAATCAACCGTAAGGGTATTAACAGCAATACTTTCCGGTACCCCCGGACTGTCAGGGACGCCCAGTGTTGTAGCCCCTGAACCGGCTTTGACCAGCAGACTGTCATGGTGACCATGATAGCAGCCGGCAAATTTTACAATTTTATTGCGTTTTGTATACGCCCGCGCCAGCCTCAGCACACTCATGGTGGCTTCAGTACCAGAATTGACACAACGGACAAGTTCCATGGACGGAACAGCTTCGGTAATCAGGCGCGCGAGTTCTGTTTCTAAAAGGGTGGGTGCACCGTAGCTGGTACCACGCTCTAACGCATCTTTCAGTTCACCGATAACCTCCGGATGAGCGTGACCTAGAATCATAGGCCCCCAGGAACCGACATAATCAATGTAGACATTACCATCAATATCATAGATACGGCTGCCGGCCGCTTTGGCAATAAAGGGCGGTGTACCGCCAACACCCCGGTACGAACGGACAGGACTGTTGACACCGCCGGGAATGTATTGTTTAGCCTCAGCAAAGGCTTTTACTGATTTGTCTAATTTAAATGCCATTGTTATATCCCCTTTCCTCTACAACCAGCGTACCGCATCCAGGGCATGATAAGTAATAATCATATCAGCACCTGCACGTTTCATACTTGTGAGTGTTTCAATAACCAGACGTGGTTCATCGATCAGGCCCTGCGCGGCGGCGGCCTTAACCATAGCATATTCGCCACTGACATTATAAGCGGCGACAGGCAACAGGAACTTATCTTTTACCTGGCGGACAATATCAAGGTAAGCCAGCGCCGGCTTGACGATAATAATATCTGCCCCTTCCTCAACATCAAGCGCAACTTCCCTGAGCGCTTCCCGTGAGTTGGCCGGATCCATCTGATACGCCCGGCGGTCGCCAAACTGCGGTGTCGAATCGGCGGCATCCCGGAAAGGACCGTAGTACCCTGAGGCATATTTAGCCGAATATGACATAATACTGACATCACTACAGTCAGAGCGGTCCAATAGCTCACGAATAGCAGCGACCCTGCCATCCATCATATCAGACGGAGCTACCATATCAGCCCCCGCTTTAGCATGGCTAAGCGCCACTGCGGCTAAGAGCGGCAGGGTCGGATCATTATCCACTTTATTGCCGTTCAGGAGGCCGCAATGTCCATGGTCGGTATACTGACACAGGCATACATCAGTGATGACAACAAGCTCAGGCAAGGCTTGCTTAATGGCCATAACAGTCTGCTGCACCGGACTGTTCATGTCCCAGGCGCTGCTGCCACGCGCATCCTTGTATTCAGGCAAACCGAACACCAGCACTGCCGGAATACCTAAATCATAGACCTCCCGCGCCACCAGGACGGCCATATCAGGTGACAAGTGGTAATTACCCGGCAAGGACTTAATCTCTTTCTTAACCGTGGTACCAGGCACAACAAATAACGGATAGACCAGGTTGGCGGCCGTTAATGCCGTCTCCCGCACCATACTGCGGATACCGCCGGAGGCTCTCAGCCGCCGGGGACGGTGAATGATAGGCATGATTACTCCTCCCTGTACATAGCCGTAATGGCTGCAATTAATCCTTTAATGGTATATTCTTCGGCAATAACGTCCGGCTTAATACCATTAGCCAGGCAGGTCTCTGCCGTAATTGGCCCAATACAGGCCACCTTGGCCTTGGCAATAAGCCGGGTGCCCCCTTGACCCAAAAGGTTTAACAGATTGGTTACAGTGGAGGAGCTGGTAAAGGTAATCAGTTCAATCTCGCCCTGTTCCAATTTGGCTGCCAGTTCCAGCCCGTCAGTATCGCCAACAAGGGTACGATACGCAGGGACCACATTGACAACAGCCCCCAGTTCTGTCAGTTTTACCGGCAGAATATCCCGCGCCACCAAAGCACGGGGAATAAGGACTTTCATGCCTTGTTTTATGTAAGGTTCCAGCGCCTCAATAACACCTTCTGCCCTAAATTCGGCAGGGATGATATCTGCTGTAATGCCATAATTCTTCAACAAATTCGCCGTTGGTGAGCCGATAGCAGCCACTCTGGCAGCAATCGCTCTGGTGTCCAGCCCGGCGGCAGCCAAACGGCTGAAGAAATGCTCGACACCGTTAACACTGGTGAAAATCAGCCAGTTATATTCATTAAGCCTGGCAATGGCTTCATCAAGCGGCTCATAGCTTTCCGGCGGTACGATCTTAATGGCCGGAGCTTCAATACAGTTGGCACCCAGTTTTGCCAGACCGTCCGTGAGGGCGCTGGCCTGTTCGCGGGCCCGGGTTACAAGTACTTTTTTGCCATACAGCACCTTATTGTCAAACCACGCCAGTTTATCGCGCAAGGTAACAACATGACCAACGATGAAGATAGCAGGTGGCTTTAAGCCCCTGGCGGCAACATCCTGTGCAGCCTGACCGACAGTGGTTACCAGTACTTCCTGCTCCGGCTTGGTACCCCAGCGAATGACAGCTGCCGGAGTATCGGCAGGACGGCCATGTTCGATCAGGTTCCCGGTGATATAGGGCAGGTTCTCCACGCCCATCAGGAACACTAAGGTATCAAC
>JAQSXM010000075.1 GCA_029256645.1 Sporomusa sp.
GATGATAATAAAGTCATCCTTTCTAAAGCCAAAGCGGATGTTGAAAGTGAGTGGCAGTCTGCATAAAACATTAGCCGTGGCGCCCGCCACGGCTTATTTTATTTATTCTGTTAAGTAACTCCTGCGTCCTTCCCTGCCCATCCTTCCTTTATTACTGCTTTATATTTCACAACGCTTAAAACGTCCTGGCGATAACAGACCTGAACAATGACTGCACTGATTCCGCCCGACGGAAACCGTCACAGACTGATATTTTCAGCCAGCGGTGCGGAATAACAGCCGAATACGCCGTCTATCAGCAGGTAACTTTCGGAACCAGGCAATTCAAAATGCCACCATTCAGTTGCGATGCCGGTAAAGCCGCCACCCAGCATGATGGCATTGAGCATCAGTCGGTTGCGCTGCGCCTGAACCGCCACATCAGGATAATAAGGATGGGAGTGCTCACTCATCTCATCGAAGCCGGTACCCATATCCACGATTTCGCCACGCTCGTCTATCAGCGTAACGTCTACCGCTGTGCCGCGGCTGTGGTTTGATCCGCGCGTCAGCGGTGCGACATAGTCCTGATTCGGGCAGGCACTCCACAGAATCGCCTGCGCTTCGGGTGGCCGGTACGCGTCGAGGATCAGCAGCATATAGCCCGCAACGTTTGCAATTTCGATGCTTTTTGCCAGTGCTTTAGCCGCATCAACGTGCAGCAGACAGCGCGGGTCTTTGTAAATCGGCTGGCCGGTCAGGTTATCGGCGGTGGCATATTTGAGATCGATCGCTAACTGAGGGAATGCCTCAGCAATATCTGTCAGATTTTTACTTTCCATGATGGGGTGCTCCCTGTTTTATGCCCGGTGGCGGGTTGTCGTAAGCGGAGGTTTTGAAGCGGTCATCATGGCATTGCGGCGGAAGGAAAAAAAGGTGTGACGATGATCTGTGCTGTAGCGTGGTATGGGATTTTTTTATCCGGGATACTGGGTGGCAGTTTTCAGGGTTTCAGGAATCGGTATAGGCGAGATAAATAGTTAGGTGAAATCAGGCTGTGCAGCTCTTTATAAATAATCGTGTTCATGGGGATATCGTTATTTCATTATCATTATAAAGTGGGCAGTTCCGGCAGTTACTGTGCCGTTCCCGACTCAAACAGAGTATAAGTCACTTTGGAAACTGCTGAGATAATATCCCGAAGGAGCGCTTCTTGAGGAGCCTGAAGAATGAGTGAGTGCCAATGACAGGTTACTTAAGCTTCAGTGATGCTGCCCATGTAATAACAAACTTTATCGTTGGATATTACAGCACTCTCAGTGCCGCACGAACATTACGGCGGGTTACCACCAAATTAATCGGAAAATACACACTGGAAAAACCTAAAAACGTTGCCATTTTTTGTTGATCACCACAATACCATCGTTTCAGTAATTTATCGGGCAGAGGAAAAAGCACTATCACGATAATATTATCCTACAGATTAAAAGTGGTTTATTTACGTGTGAGTACGTTCGAACATGTTATATGCGCTGAATCGAAGAATTGCAGGAGAATTTAGCCTGAAAACTAATTATAAAGAGGACCTCAGATGGCAGACTCGCTTGCCCTCCAGCTAACATCTCAAACATATTTAGCTATCATTAATGGCTGATAAAACATGGTTGACAATTAATTTTTATTAATTTAAATATCCAAATGCCGCCATTGAATAGAGGGCGGCATCTGGACAGGAAAACCTAACCTGTTAGTCTCATAAACTTATCCCACAATTGCTCTTTACTCTCTGCTAGTTCAGGAAGAAGAGGAATACAGTCAGCAGGGCATACTTGCTGGCATTGGGGCTCATCATAATGACCGACACACTCAGTGCATAAGTTTGGATCAATTATGTAATACTCGTCTCCCGCAGAGATTGCATTATTCGGGCAAGCTGGCCGACAAATATCACAGTAGATACAATCTTCTGTAATGGTTAAAGACATACGCTCTCCAGGAATAAATTAACGTTAGGATTGCCAAGGCGGATTAAAAGGAAGTTTAACGTTTTCAGGCACGGCAGTTCGAGCAACATTAAGTTCCTGTCCCAGCAGTGAAAAGTAACTATCTAATGCAGTTAGCTCAACAACACCAGAATCTCCAAACTGCTGTTTAACTGCATTATAAGTGGAATCCTGAACCATGTGCGTCATGTGAATCTCAGTCACAAACTGATAAACGACTGCCTGGTCTCTTGTCATGTTTTCAGGTTTGATTTTTTTAGCTAAGGCATCGGCTATTTCTCGGGTTACACCAGATCGCAATGCAATTGGTTCATGGATATACCATTCATAGGGAGATTCCACCTCACGCCCGGCAATTAAAATCGCAAATTCTCTTATGGATTTAGGTAACTGCGAGGTAAACCGGATATGTTCGCCTAGCATTTGAACTCTTGTCAACAACTCAGGACTTCTTAGTAAAACGGAAAATGGACCAAAAATACAACCCCGAGGCCCTTGACTAATTTTTTCAATTGCTTTTATTTGTTCTTCGCTGGCATCTTTTACATCTATATCTGGCATCCTATCAAGTTTTCGGTCAGTTTCGGAAAAATTCACTTTATCACATTGCGCCGGCCATTTTAAAGGATCTGTGATTTTTCCATCCTGTGCAGCGCTAACTGCAGCAGTGAAGAAAAACATAGAAAACGCCAGCAATTTCTTATAACTATTTTTCACTTAATAATCCTCAATATCACTTACTATTTTCAACTTTAATACTTTCAAAATAGAAATTAATTTCTGGAACACTACCATACACATGTTTAATCATTTTTTTATAGTCTTCACCTAGCCATTTTTTTGCATCCTCGATATTCTTCCATCGATAAACACCTCCCGCCTCAGCATTTTCCGATGAAAAGAAATATTGTTTTGATATCAAATCTGGACAGGCCTCCCAATTTTTCATGTTCACAATGAATAACTTTTCTATTTCTGCCTGGGATAACCCAGGGTTAATCTTAAATATACTTAAACCAATTACCATGAACTATCCTCTCTAAAAGCTTCAATTTGACTACAAACATTATAAATACAACTGATATTTTTATAATCTTCCAGGCTAATAGCTTGCTTGCGTGCTGATTCACACTGGGCATACAAACAGATATCCGCCAACATTGGGTAATCCCCGCAGCAAAACTTATGTTGCTTAGACCTCTGGGACAAAATTTCATCAGCCACTCTCAGAGACTCCATTAGCCATTGTTGCTTCCATTCTTTGATGTCGTCATTTGTTAATCCAAAATCGCTCAGTATATCTGTAACGCGGCGTGTTATGAGCGGATGGTAATCTGCGATGAATAAACTAGAAAAACTTCTGCACCATGCTCTTCCTTCAATTGAACTTGGCAATAAATCACTTTCTGGGTAAAACTCATTAAGATATTCAATAATAGATAATGATTGCGTCAGCGTCTCAAAACCATGAAGCAGCAATGGCAGTTTATTCTGGATATTAAGTTTACTAAAGGAGGAAGAATGATGCTCTCCCTTATTCAAATCAATCTCAATATAATCATAAGAAATATTTTTAAGGCGTAATGCTATGCGAACCCTATTTGTTGCTGATGATGTATTACAACCATACAGAGTAATATTGGATTCATTCATAACCCATTTCCTAATGTTCTAAGAGAACCACGTTTGACTATACCTCCGAGCCACCTGATAAACCCAGGGGCTTGGAATAAGATCATGATACCAAATGCAACCTGGTAAGCTACCTGCGGATAATGCCCGGCGCTATCTACAGGCCAGAAACCAATAATTACTCCAAAGAGTGTTTGGGTTAAAAATGCACCAAATAAAATCAGAAGATTGAGACAAGTAGCAGCTCGCCCTGTCATTGCCGGAGTAACATTTTGAGCAACGATAGTATATTCTAAACCTGTGATAGTCCCTATAAGGGTAAATCCCACTGATAATGCTGGAAGCAAAGGTACAATATTAAATGCACAAAGTACCTGAACCATCAGAAAAAGAGCAATTCCTATGCCACCAACTTCTAGAGGTTTAACATTAAACTTGCCAGCCCATTCGGTAATAGCTCCAACGGAAAGCGAACCGACCACTACAGCTCCCATACCAATAAAAAGATAGATAGAGGTAAGTCTGTTGTCATAATGGCCCACATCCTGAAGCCATTTTCCCATCCATAATCCTTGCAGACCAAAAGCTACAGTGTGAGGAACTAATAGCAAGCTAATGACTTTACGAAATGCATGATTTTTATAAACTTCAAGCAACGAGGATATGCTTGGCCATTTAACCATCTTGTGCTTGAGCGGATCACTTGGCACCCAAATAGCAATAGCGACCATAACCAACACAGTAATACCTGCCATGACAAAAAAAAGTGTACGCCAGGAAACAAATCCAACTAACCACGCTACTGGCAAGGTAGAAAGCATTGCACCCAGCCCCCCGGCAGCTAGCAAATATCCATGCATCGAGGGTAATTTACGGTCTGGCACCCAAAACGATAGTACCTTGATGGATCCCATAAAACAGGCAGCTAAGCCGAGGCCGATAAGTATTCTACCTAACAAAAGTGTGGTGAAATTTTGCCCTATGCCAAATAATATTGCGCCTATGACTGCAATCCCCAAGAGAAAAAGTTGTACGCGCTTCGGTCCAAAGCGATCTAATGCAAGTCCGACCGGCAGTTGTGCTAGTGAAAACGAGAAAAAATAAGCACTGGATAAAATCCCCAGTTGTCCTGCTGAAAGAGCCATAGCAGATATTAAAAATGGAGACAAAACCGCGTTTATATTTCTGAAAATAAATGATGTACAGTGACCAAATGCGAAAGGTAAAAAAACACGTAACATTACCTTTGTGGAACTTAATGATTTTTCCGCTGATACTTCTGCCATGATGATACCTTTACATAATGAGCATATTAGCTTGTATGACTGGAATAAGTCTCTATTCCATCTTTCCTTAACAAGGTTCCCTGACGTGCCATGCCAGGTAAATTTTGTATTACATACAAAACCAAATCCTGTTGTCCATTATTAATGAATTGATGTTCACCCCATGCAGGCACATAAATTATATCGCCAACAGTGATGGTTGATGACTCATTTTCATTAAGCACAAGTTTTCCACTACCAGAGATACCTATATATAAGTGCCAAAATGAATGCGAATGTGGCGTAGTACTGTCACCAGGCTTAATGACCTGGACTGTAACCGATATATCATGAATAGTTTCACCTTCATTTTTTCGATTTGGATTTACTAGGAAAAAAGCACCACGCGATGTAAAATCTCCAGTTAAAACAGATCGAAGGATACTTTCGCCACTCCAAATCACGCTACTTTCTTTTTGCTTTTTGTTATCTTCCAGATAACCACTAAAATCTTGCAAAGTGCCGTGTTGAAAATAATCACTTTTACTAAAATCTCCAGTCATAATAAATCCTCTACAACACCTAAAACATTCTTATCTTGAGTGATAAGTTGACTTAAGCAATCTTTTACGCATAAATCAGCTTCTTCAAACTGTCGTGATTGCATATGTGGCCGAGGCAGTGCATGAGTGTAATAGTGGGCACCTTCAATCGGAAAACCTATAGCCCACATATTTTGGTTTGCATTACCACTTGCATTTATTGGGTGAAATTTCTTATCTATTGCCAGACCTCCAGGATGATAACCATCATTATAATAGGGTGTTATCACCCCACTTTGGATAAGATTATTAGATAAATCACTTGAATCATTCAGCGGAGAATAACCATCAAGCCTGGCGGTTATGACGACATCCATATATTTTTTATAGTTTTCGTCTTTAAAACCACAACAAAGCAAGTAACGAGAACTTTCTTTATCACAAGTAACTTTAGATCCAGGACCGCCACCTAATTCAACGACACCCGATTCAAATAATGCTAACAATTCCTGGTTTCTGCGCAAAGGTGGGCCGAAAGAAACGCGATTAATTATTGGATTGAAAACTTCTATAAAATATTTGTGTGAATCGCGAGTCAATCCACTCCATTCAACTGCTCTACGAATAGCCTCACGTACATCACGCAAGACGTCAGTAGCGGCTTTTAATGGGCTATCGACATTTCCTAATAGAGCTTGCTCGAGATCATTTTCCACAAGATTAAGGAAGAAATCACGCCATGAACTATAGTTTGCAAACTTCTCATCACGCAATGGCCATAATACTTTTTCAATTTGTTTTACAGTATTTGGATCTGCTACAAAAGAATTCGGATTAAGCTGCTTTCGAGCCTCTGCGCATTGCCATGCGTAAGCCATCTCTTTTAGTATCAATGGCAATATTTGTAACTCGAAATCAATTTTTGATGTGTTTCTCTCTAAGGTGTTATTTTGCCGAATAGATTCCACAGCATTAGTAGTAATAAATTGCGCAACATGTCGCCCAGTTAACCCTTTCTGATTAACCCCACGACCTGCAAATGGCAAACATTGACGTGATGAAAGGAATATCTTCGGCTCATTACCAGATGCAATGTATGTAAGTTTGTTTCCTGACTTACTATACTTTCCGCCACGTCCAATTGTTAATGCTGAGATGGCATCATGAGCAGTAAGCCCAAACCCTTGAATCAGAACATTAGCCCGCGAAGAAATAAAATCTAAGCGCGATATAGGATATGGCGATCTAAAGTAAGAAAGTAAAGGATTACGACTTAGATGGACATCATAAAAATTTGAAAATTCGATATCACTAATTGTAGGCTTGCGATACCCATGTCCCGTGCTTAAAAAAACAAAGTCACAATCGATAGTTTCACCATCATCAAAATATACTTTCAATCGGTTATCTTTAACAATGTTTACAGCAGTTTTACGGTGTTCTACGACGCATATGTTTTTTGGCAAAAGAGTTAATAAATTCTTATAGCTATCGTTAAGATAAGCTCCCAAAAGAGAACGTGGTAAATACTCCATTTCGGTCAAATCTAAACCGTCATCACTCTTTATAAACTTATTATTAAAACTTTTGTATCCGGAATGTCTTGCCCACTGGATAAAAGATTTCCCACCATTTTTTAAAGAAACACTATCGCCTGCATGAAGAGTAATCTGCGAAGAAACCGTGTTCACTAATAAATGATCCGGTTGATTCGATAGATGACTGCCCTCAGCCGGCTTACCAGGATCTATAATGTGCAACTTTATCGTATTATTTATTTCATCACGCACTATATTTTCAATCAATCGATCAAGAATATTTAGCCCCCTGGGCCCAAAACCGATTATAGCAATATGATTAACGCGCATGAATCTCTCCTGTTGGATCAAGATGAAGTTGAACAATATTTTCTTCGTTTTCAAACTGAGGAAAAACTGTTCTAACCTGTGGATCATGGCCCGGAATAATATGCGTCATCCCACTAACTAGTTTCTTAATTGTTTCATGAGCCGATAACATATCAGGGATGTTCATCACGATAGGAAATGGTGTTGAATCATCTACATGACACCAATAGTGGGCAGCATCGCTAGCAAGGACAATTTTTCCACGTGCAGTATTGACTGTAACGATCTGCAATCCATCGGTATGGCCTCCCACATGTAGAGTTTCAATTCCGGGTAGAATTTCTTCTCTTTTGCCAACATATCGTACTTTACCTTCGTGCAATCGATACACAGCATTAGCTATATTTTCTGAATCATACGGTGCCCTCACATAGCGATGAAGCATATTTCGACCGGTACAATAATGCATTTCTTTTTCCTGCATATAAAGTAATGCATTTGGAAACGCTTTTAAGTTTCCTATGTGGTCATAATGCATATGTGTAACAATAATTTTATCAATGCTATCTGCATTAATGCCTAGTTTTTTTAAAAGCATTTCCGGCGAAGTGTAATAGTGCCGATTACGTTTTTTGGCAAGCTCACGATTGAAGCCTGTGTCGACCATCAGTACGGCATGCTCTGATCTAATTAGCCAACAATAAAAATCAAGCGGCATAGGACTATTATCATGTTCATCATGTGAAATAAAATTTTCATTTCTCGAACGATCCCTATGCTCTGCATAACGCAGAGCATACACTTCATATTCTGGTATCATTTTTTAATTTCTGACCTTTACAATATTGCTATTTCAATCTTTTTTGGCTCTTTAATGGTTTTTTCTTTATTCTCAAAAAAGAAGTGAGATTCGCCAAATGCTGGCTTTAGATGATCCAGCCATGATGCTTCAGCATCATATTTTGCAAAGAAAGGTCGGCGAACCCAATCAGGATTACGAGCCTGTAAAAATTGCAAAGCGAATACTTTTTCACCTTTAATTTCAGTGACCCCGTCAATCATAACTTTTCCTGGGAAGGCGCTCATTGAAGGCCCTCGTACGGTGCGAGCTAATCCGGAAACAGATTGATAGGCTTGCCGGAATATTTCCCATGCCTTATATAGCGGCAACCCAAAATAGTCATTTGGTCCTGTATCACGCTCTACAAACATATAATATGGAATTGCACCTAAACGGACTCCTGTAGTCCATAATGTTGCCCACCCCTTAGGATCTTCAATTATATGACGAATTAGCGGAGACTGCATTCGTACAGTAGCTCCCGTTGAGACGATTCGTTTTAAAGCCCTTTGGGCAATATCAGGTTGTATTTCTTGTGGATGATTATAGTGTGCCATCAGAGCTAAATTTTTACCTGACGCTACAACTTCCTCAAATAGACGCAAAACATCATCTGCATCTTTATCTGTAACATATCTTTGAGGCCAGTAGGCAACCGACTTCGTACCAATGCGAATATTTTTTATATGATCTAGTTCGGGGATAAGCAAAGGGCGAATGTAATCACCTAAAGAACGTGCATTCATAATCATAGGATCGCCACCAGTGATTAATATATCGCTCACTTCCTTATGCTGCTTTAAGTATTCAACAAGCATAGCAGAAGTACGGGCTTCAAATTTAAGCTCATCCATGCCAACAAACTGAGGCCAGCGAAAGCAAAACGTACAATATGCGTGACATGTTTGACCTGAAGAAGGGAAAAAAAGTACAGTTTCTTTATATTTATGTTGCAAGCCCTGTACAGGTTCACCGTTAAGCATTGGTACGTTGTGTGTAAGTTGCCCAGCTGGATGAGGATTCATGCGATAACGGATTTTATTAACAATATTCTGGACTGTTGCTTCATCTTTTTGTGAGCGGATTGCGTCACTCAAGCTTGCAAACTCATCTGGTCTTAACATTTCATGATGAGGAAATGTAAGGCGATAAATTGGGTCGTCAGGGATATTATCCCAGTCAATCAGCTCATCCAGAATGTATTGATTAACACGGAAGGGAAGAACCTGACTTAGGACCTCAACGGTGTGCCGCATTTCGGGCGTAAATCTTTGCCATTGAGGAGCTTTATTAATCGTACGTTGCGTGTACGGAAAAAACTTAGTTGCAGATGTCATAACTTTCACTCACTTTGCCATAGAATTAGGTATATTTTTTATGCACAACCATCTTCAGATGTTAAGCATTTATTATTAATGTGTTTCATTGTTTTGCCGACATATTTACCATACGTTTTAACGTGGTACAATTTCACCACTGTTATATTAGAAATGATAAAGGCTCATGGGATGGCAAAATATCTGGATATTCATACAGTAGAAGCATTTTTGAAAGTTGCCGAGTTGAATAGTTTTACTCTGGCTGCCGAAAGCTTATGCGTAACGCAATCAGGAGTTACCATTAAAATTCAAAGGCTTGAGAAGAATATAGGTTACCCTCTCTTCCATCGCACTCCTCGACAAATCTATCTTTCGCCTGAGGGAGAGGCATTTTTACCTAAAGCACAATCACTCTTGAAAGCGCATATGTTAGCAATAGCTCCAGTAAGTGATGATAATGGAATAAGGGATTTCATCATTGGCATAAGTGATCACGTTTTTGATATGCAATTATTGCAAATCCTTAACTCCTTACGTTCTAAACATCCAAATATAAGAATAAAGATTGAGGTAGACAGTTCAACGAAAATACTTCAGATGATGGAAAGAAAAGCAATGGATGTGGCCATTGTTACACAGGACGGAGATAAAAAAGGCGGGGATAAAATCCGCAAAGAGAATTACAAATGGTATGCAAGCAATACATACATCAAGAATGAAAATGGAGTTTCATTAATAACATTACGTGACTCGTGCCGCTTAAGAAAGGTCGTTACAGAGCTTCTAGCAGAGAAAAAAATCAAGTGGTATAACGGATTCCAGGGTGGTGGTTTAAGCACTATTATTGCTGCAGCTAAAGCAGGAGCGGGTGTTGTTCCTTTACCTGAACATTCACTTTCACATCTGGATAAAGCAGAGCTTGTTGATGTTAGTAAAATTTACGAATTACCTGAAATACCTTCAGCAGACGTGGTTATTCATAGTAATTGCATTGACCTTCAACTACGACAATTACTCAAAGAATTAAATTCTTCTATCATGTCTCTTTATTCGCAAAACCAAAAACCACTAACATTCAATAACTATCTGGAAAACCTTAGTCAACCCTCATTCAATACCTCACCACCGAAACTAAGACAGCCAACATAACCTTTATGAATTTTGATTTAAAAAATGCATTACATATGGCCTCAATAGGATGCTTTTGCCATATGTATTGCTCTAGTTAAAGGTACTTTTAAACGATGCAGCGGTCACTGTGATGGCAAGTCCCAGCATAATGTCATCAGCAGGTTGGGGCAGACTGCTGACAGCCACGACAGATACGTCATCGCACAGAGTCAAATCAGGTATGATGCGGGGCGATGCTACTTATATCTGGACAGGTAAGCCCTGGGCATACCTGGCGGTTATTCTCGATCTTTTCGCGAGGAAAACGGTGGGTTAGGTAATAATGTCGTTCTCTCTGGATAGCAAACTAACGGCCAAAGCGCTAGAAATGGCATAGGAAGCTCGCAACATGCCAAGTGGAGTGATGTTCCACAGTAATCAGTGCACTTATTATAAAAGCGGGCAGTGACGGCATATGGCAGTCGCGTCCCAAATCTGTCCCATGTGGAAAATCTGGTAGTCGGAGAGAGGTGATAAGTCGATGATTTTATTTGGTACGCCCTACAGGATTCGAACCTGTGACCTACGGCTTAGAAGGCCGGTGCTCTATCCAACTGAGCTAAGGGCGCATGGAGATG
>JAQSXM010000076.1 GCA_029256645.1 Sporomusa sp.
TACCGGTCATTTGGGAAACTTCGCCCATAGTAACCGGCAGATAGTTGGTCAAGCCCAGATGCAAAACATCCCAGGGTGCTGTTCCCAGATTACTTTTTACTGTTAAAACAATTCCCAGTGCAAATAAAAACAAGCCCCAGAATAAAAAGATGATTCTTTTTATCATCTTTCTCATCATCTCCTCTAACACAAACCAAATATCGATATCCATTAATCATATCACAAACTCAAAAAGCTTCACAAGCGTAATTTATAATTTATTCTCAGGCAATTAGATTCTAAAAAAAACACAATAACTTCTATAAAAACACAATAACACATGTAAGAAATTTCAGATTATGATTAAGCTAATGGTAACATTTTGTATACAGGGAGGCCGATTATGAAACCCTTTATGGATGAAAATTTCTTGTTAACCAATAAAACAGCAGAAACCCTTTATCATAATTACGCCAAAGATATGCCGATTTTTGACTATCACTGCCATTTAAACCCCAAAGAGATTGCTGAAAATAAAAAATACAGAAATATCACCGAGGTCTGGCTGGGCGGCGATCATTACAAATGGCGGGCCCTGCGCAGCAACGGGGTGGATGAGCATTACATAACAGGCGATGCCCCTGATAAGGAGAAGTTTCTGAAATGGGCTGAAACCCTGCCCCAGTGTCTTGGTAATCCCCTGTTCCACTGGACTCACCTTGAATTAAAAGCCTATTTTGGCATTGATAAGGTGCTTAGCCCGGCAACCGCTGAAGAAATCTGGGAAAAATGCAATGCCCTGCTGCAGCAGGATGAATTTAGCGCCCGCGGTCTGATAGAGAGATCAAATGTTAAGGCTATTTGTACGACTGATGACCCGGTAGATTCCCTGGAGCATCATATTGCGCTGGCTAAGGATAAATCGTTTGCGGTAAAAGTACTGCCGGCGTTCCGTCCTGACAAAAGCTTCAATATTGAAAAAGCCGGTTTTACTGAATGGGTTGCCAAATTGGGTCAGGTCACCGGCCATGAAATTAAGGATCTGGAGGCACTAAAAACTGCGCTAGGGCAGCGTGTGGACTTCTTCCACCAGGTGGGCTGCCGGATTTCCGACCATGGCTTGGATCCAATACTTTTTGCAGCCGGAACTGAGGAACAGGCTGATCAAATTTTCAAAAAAGCGCTTGCTGGGCAAGTTCTTGCTGATAACGAGATTGCTTTATATAAGACCACTATCCTGCTGTTCCTGGGCAGACAATATGCCCGTCTGAACTGGACTATGCAACTACATCTGGGTACAATCAGGAATAATAACTCCCGCATGCTAAAATGCCTCGGTCCTGACACCGGTTTCGATGCAGTTGGCGACTTCACCATTGCTGATGCATTGGCCAAATTCCTTGATGCACTCGAAAGTACAGCTGAGCTGCCAAAAACGATTCTCTATTGCTTAAATCCCCGCGACAATGATGTTTTGGCCACGATTACCGGTTGTTTCCAGGGTGGCGGTATTCCCGGCAAGATGCAGTTTGGCTCAGGCTGGTGGTTTAATGACCAGAAAGACGGCATGATCCGGCAAATGGTAACCTTGGCTAACCTGGGGCTATTAAGCCGGTTTGTCGGTATGCTGACCGATTCACGCAGCTTCCTCTCCTATACCCGGCACGAATATTTCCGCCGGATTCTTTGCAACCTCATCGGTGAATGGGTTGAAGCAGGTGAATTCCCTAATGACACTGAACTACTCGGTTCCATCGTGCAAAATATCTGCTTTAATAACGCCAAAAACTACTTTGGTATTGAGATATAATTCTACCAATCCCCTTCTTTGATAGAAAAAAGGACTGAACTCACCCCCTTGAGTTCAGTCCTTTTTACTATTAAGTTACATTTAAACTGCTTTTTGATGTTTTCTTGGCAAAAGACAATATCACACCTAATGCAATCGACAGTAATGCGGCCATCAGCACGCGATATTCAGGCGGTAATAAGAAGGTTATGGTGTGAGCGGGTATCCAAAACAACGGAATTGTTTTGATAATAACAAATCCAATAAAGTTATGCCAATTTATCTGAGTGACTACTGCCTGCAGGGTAACCTGGCCCAGCTTGCCTGGCGTGCCTTGTGCAAGGTCAATATATGTATCGGTAATGCGATGAAATGCCATCATGGTTGGGGCAAAAACGAGATTCATAGCAGCACTGGTAAATAATGCCGGCAACACCTGCGCAACTACACCAGCACCGCTAGGCAAAAGCCCCTTATTAATGGCGACCATTGTACCACTGGCAAAAATCTCAAAAACCAGGACAAAACTAGTCCCCAGCAGGCCCCAGACGAAAGCACGGTAAGGCAGGCCAAAGGGCTGCCGCCATTTGCCGGTGATGATCCGCAGGGTTAAGAGTTCCCCCATGGTGGCCAGAATAGCCACTTTTACAAAACCCATGATGTAAGGGTACCCTTTGGTCAAGCGCACAAACAGTTCATGAGTTGCCGGATAAAGCAGCAAAAAAGCAATCAATAACAACCCTGCGAGCCAGGTGAAATCCCCTTTACGCACATTAGCCACCTTATCTATTCATGCCTTTGTTAATTGCAGCAACGTTTAGCTCATACAACTCAGGCTTCTTCTTGCCAATAACCTCATCCATGGCCTTTTTCACACTTTCCATGTTAACAAGCGATAGTGAAGGCAGCAAAGCCCCCAGACACACCATATTAGCCAGGCTGGAGTTGCCAATCTCATTAGCCAGTTCAGTAGCTTCAATAGCAATAATATTGATATCGTCCCGTTTTGGGTTTAATTTTACAATTGAACTGTTTACCACCAGGGTTCCGCCAGGTTTAATCCGTCCCAGAAATCTGTCATAAGACGGCTGATTCAATACAATCCCGGCATCGGCCTGGTTGATTACCGGTGAGTGGATTTCCTCATCAGCGACAAGTACCGAGCAATTGGCTGTGCCGCCACGCATTTCCGGGCCATATGAAGGAATCCAGCAGACTTCACGCCCGCCCAACATGCCCGAATACGCCAAAACCTTACCGATAAACATGACTCCCTGACCACCAAAGCCAGCTAAGAGCACTTTATCCATCATAGCGCTTTAACCTCCTCCGGTACTTTTAGCTCTCCCATTTCATAGATAGGCAGCATGTTTTCCTGGAGCCAGGCAAGGCTGTCAACCGGCGACAAGCCCCAATTGGTCGGACAGGTAGATAATATGCTGACAAATGCGAAACCCAATCCCAGTTGCTGTACCTGGAAAGCACGCTTAAGCGCCTTCTTGGCTTGAATTATATTTTTGGGAGAATCTACCGAAACAGCCGCTACATACACTGCGCCATTCAGAGTGGCAATTGTTTTAGGAAGGTCAATGGGCGCACCAACTAAGCTTGCATCACGGCCATACGGACTTGTTGTCGTTACCTGACCGGTTAAAGTCGTAGGCGCCATTTGGCCGCCGGTCATGCCAAATACAGCATTATTAACCATGATTGAGGTAATCTTTTCGCCTCTGGCAGCCACATGAATCGCATGGGCCGTGCCGATGGCAGCAATATCGCCATCACCCTGATAGGTAAACACAAGCTTATCAGGCAGCGCCCGTTTGATGCCTGTACCTACTGCCTGCGCCCGCCCGTGGGCAGCACCGACAAAATCGCAGCTGAAAAAGTCAAGCGAAAACCCGGCACAGCCTACCGGTGCTACGCCAATAGTCTTTTCAATGATGTCCAGTTCTTCCATGACTTCGCCAATGAGACGGTGAATAATGCCATGGGTACAGCCTGGACAATAATGAAACGGCAAATCAGTCAAACCTTTGGTTTTACCAAATATCTTCTCCATAGCTACACCTCCCGTTCCACGGGGATATTAAATTCCTGAATAAGGGCTGCAAGGACCTCATCCTCATGCGGCAGCATGCCGCCTAATCGCCGGTGCAGGCTGACAGGGACACTGCACTCGAGCGCCAGTTTGACATCTTCAATCATTTGTCCGGTATTGAGCTCAACAGTAAGTACCCCTTTGACCTGCTTCTTATACGGTACAAATGCTTTTTCCGGAAACGGCCACAGCGTTATCGGCCGGATAAGTCCCAGTTTAATGCCTTTTTTACGTGCATTTAGTACTACTGTTTTGGCGATTCTAGCGCAAGTACCATATGCGGCAATCAGGTAGTCGGCATCCCCGGTACAGAATTCTTCCCAGCGCTGCTCTTGTTCCTTGATCGCTTGATATTTTGCTTCCCAATATAGATTGTTGGTCTCCCCAATCTCATTGGTCAGCGAGTAGCTGGCAATCTTGCGCTTAGCCCGGCCCAGGCAGCCGTCAGTCACCCAGTCTTTAGCAGGCAGCTTGACATCCGGACGGTCTTTAATCTCAATGGGTTCCATCATTTGACCCAAAAATCCATCAGCAAGGATTAGTACAGGATTCCGGTACTTATCAGCAAGGTCAAAGGCTTCCATTGTGTAATCATACATCTCCTGGCCCTTGGATGGAGCCAGTACAATCAGGCGATAGTCGCCATGGCCGCCCCCCTTGGTACATTGGAAGTAATCGGACTGGCTGGGGCCAAGACCGCCAAGGCCGGGCCCCGTTCTGTTGATGTTTACAACAACAACAGGCAGTTCAGCAGCCGCAAGATAGGATAAGCCCTCCTGCTTCAGACTATAGCCCGGGCTGGACGACGCGGTCATAACCCGGGCACCGGTACAGGCGGCGCCATAGCACATATTAATTGAGGCAATCTCATCCTCACCCTGCAGCAGGGTTCCTCCGGCTTTGGGCAAATATTTCGACAAATATTCCACAACCTCGGTTGAGGGTGTAATCGGATAGCCAAAAAACAGCTTACAGCCAGCCTGCATGGCCGCTTCAGCAATGGCTTCATTCCCTTTTATTAATTTTTTATCCACCACATTCTCTCCTTTCCTTAGGACTCTTTGTACACCTCTAGCGCAATGTCAGGACACACCAAGCCGCAAAGGGCACAGCCCACACAGTTTTCTTCCTCGGCAACAACGATGGTGTAATAGCCCTTGGAATTGGCTTTATCACCTATCGCCAGCACCTTCCGCGGACATACTGCCATACATAGACCACAGCTTTTACACTTCTCACTAAACACCTGTACTTTAGCCAAAGTATTCACCCCCCGCACCCCTGTTGTTCTTCTCAAAAAATCATACGTTCTGCTGATGTAACAGAACGTCAGTAAATCACCACAATTATTGTCTTAGGAGTACATTCGACGCCAGGAAATATTGTCCTGCAAAACTCAGTCGGAAAACTGCTTAGCAAAAAGAGCCTCCGCCTATGCTGGAGGCCCTACAATGAAATTTATCCCCTGCCGCTTCTCTACCTAAGGTTTTCCTCCAATACCTGCTTACGGTTAAAACCTTCCAGTCGCAGGTAAAACCCGGCAATATCAACAAACGCCTGCAGGGGGGCCATACCGACAATTTCACTGCCGATTACCTGAACACCATAACGGGCAGCTTCAGATTTAACGGTCTCAAATACCCGGTGCAATGGTGTTCCATTATAATCTACCATATTAATGGTAACTTGTGCCATATTCCGGTCCTCAATCATAACCCCCATTGCACGACAATATTTGTAGCCACCCTTAACCTCACGAATGCTGTTAGCAATCTTCTTGGCAATATTCACATCACTTGTGCTAAGGTTAATGTTATAGGCGATTAGGAATTGGCGCGCACCCACTACAGTAGCACCAGCAGTGGGATGCATCTGAGCAAGGCCATAATCAGGTTGCCGTTCCGGAATTCTGATGGCAGTCTTTAGTCCTTCATATTCACCTTTGCGCACATCAGGCAATTTAACTCTGACTGGCGTTTTAGCGGCTGCTTCGTATAAGTAAACCGGAATATTGAGTTTTTCTGCAATATCTTGTCCTAGTTCGTTGGCAAGCTGCACACACTCTTCCATAGTAACATCGCTTACCGGAATGAATGGAATTACGTCAGTAGCGCCTACCCGCGGATGTTCACCCTGATGCTGTTCCATATTAATTAATTCAGACGCCTTGGCACAGGCGTTGAAAGCTGCAAGTTTTGCAGCCTGAGGTTCGCCGACAAAAGTAACTACAGTACGGTTGTGGCTGGCGTCCGAGTTAACATTAAGCAGGGTAACACCTGCGACCTTTTTTACCTCCTCAGTAATGGCGGTAATAACCTCCGGACGTCGGCCCTCACTAAAATTAGGTACACATTCTACAAGTTTACTCATTCCAGCTTCTCCTTTAAATATATTATTTTGTAAAATAGTTGATAAACCAGACAATATTGGGTATTGCGACAATATCAATAAGAACGGCGCCACACAGCGGTACAATCAATAAGGCTTTTCGGGAAACCACACCATATCTTTCAGTTACCGCACCCATATTAGCAATCGCGTTAGGAGTGGCACCCAGCCCATGGCCCATCATACCGGCACACATGATGGCGGCATCATAATTTCTCCCAAGCAGTGGAAACAGAAAGTAGATACAGAAGATAAACATAAAGATGGTTTGAACAGCCAAAATGATCAGCAGCGGTCCTGCCAAATTGGAAATTTCCCAAATCTTCAAGGACATCATTGCCATTGTTAGGAATATGCCCAGGCTGACGTCAGCAATCAAATCAATAGTCTTTTCATTCATCTTAAACGCAGGTCTAACGTCATTGAAATTTCTTATTAATACGGCAACAAACATTGCACCTACATATCCCGGCAGAACAAAGCCGGTAATATCTTTTATTTTAGCTGCCCCCATCGCGCCCAACACCATGGCCACCAGAATAACAGCAAGCATTGACATAACATTGTCGCTCGTAACCGTTGCATTTTTTTCTGAAGCTGTTGCCTCA
This sequence comes from Sporomusa sp., assembly GCA_029256645.1. The sequence continues at coordinate 6,866 of JAQSXM010000076.1, forward strand.
TCTAATGCATCAAACCTTTCCTGACTGGTTTCGATTGGCAGGTTATAACGCTCAATAAGCCATTTTGCAAGAGGCCCCCCAATTAACCCACCACTAATCAACCCATATGTAGCTGCAGCCACTGCAACCACAAACGCCCCCTGAACACCCAGTTGCTCTGCCGTAGGACCGAAGGCCGAGGCTGCCCCCATACCGCCTTCAAGCGAAACTGCGCCAGCCATTACCCCCAATACCGGATGAATACCGGTTAGTATAGCAGTTCCGGCTCCAACAACGTTCTGCATAATTGCTAAAACCCAACAGCCGACAAGATATACAATAAGCGATCTGCCACCCTTTTTAATAAGTCCAAAGCTGCCACCTAAACCCACTGTAGTAAAAAATGCAATCATAAAGGGCATCTGCAAGGTAGTATCCATTTTAAAAGTAAGCATATTGGTTTCTTTAAGCATCCAGGCCAGAATAGAAAAAGTAAAACCGCCGATAACCGCTGAAGGAATGCAAAAACGGGCGATAACCGGAAAAACGCGCCGTATCCAGGCACCAAACATTAAGAGTAATACGGCAATAGCCACTGTAGCGACAATATCCAGTTTCATAACCATAACCTGATTAATTAGTTCAAAACTCACATTTTCCCCTCCTACAATTTTAATTGGTAATCCCTTGGTTTCGATTAGAACAACTTAGTACTTCCCCCCCTGTAAGCTAAGCCCTTATCTATTTACTCATGGTTATCGCAAGTACTGTGCCAGATACTTATTTTAAAAAAACCAGAGAAATCAGGCTATAGCGATTATAGCAAAAAAAATTACTGCAAATTTTTCATGAAAAATTTGCAGTAATGTAAAAATTGCACTATCAGCGCAATTCATATTCTTTGATTTTATACCATAGTTTACGTTCACTAATCTTAAGTGTATGAGCTGTTTTAACTTTGTCGCCGCGATAATGCTGAAGTGTTTTAGTAATAACTTTGCGCTCGATCAAATCTAAGTCCTCACCCACGTAGACAGGGATTAGCATCAGCGTATCCGTCTGATTCTGTTCATCAATCTTTGCGGCTTGTACTTCAACCGGTAAATTATCTGTTCGTAACACACCATCATCAGCAAACACCATAGCCCTCTCGATGATATTCTCCAACTCTCTGATATTGCCTTTAAACTCATATCGCCTCAAGCCATCAAGGAATTCAGGATCAATGTTCTTAATCTGCTTGGCCATTTTTCTATTGTATTTAGCAACAAAATATTCGGCTAGGAGCGGAATGTCTTCGCGACGCTGCCGAAGCGGCGGCAAATTAATATTTACTACATTGAGACGGAAATATAGATCTTCCCGAAACTTACCCTCTGCAACCATCTTTCTTAAATCACGGTTGGTAGCACAAATGATCCGTACAGTAATCTTTTTTCTGCACCCCGAACCTATAGGCGTTATCTCTTTTTCCTGAACAACACGCAGCAGCTTGGCCTGCAATTTAATATCCATCTCACCAATCTCATCAAGAAACAGCGTACCCTTATCGGCCAACTCAAAAATCCCTTTTTTTCGCTGAACAGCACCAGTAAATGCACCCTTTTCATGGCCAAAGAGTTCGCTTTCCAGCAATTCGGCGGGGATAGCGGCGCAATTAATCACCTCAAAGGGTTCCTGTTTGCGGACACTTAAATAATGCAGGGCTTTAGCAACAAGCTCTTTGCCTGTACCGCTTTCCCCCTGTATAAGGACATTGAAGTCACCGTCTTTAACCCGGTCAATATCATGCATGATTTGACGCATCGGTGCCGAGGTACCAATCATGCCTGCAATCTCATGTCGCTCAGTCAGTTTGTCGTTTAAATATTCGACTTTGGATCTCATTCCAATATACTCTATGGCATTAGTCAGCAGCATATCCAGCTCGTCCATGTTTATCGGCTTGGTCAGATAATAAAATGCCCCTGCTTTGATGGCAGCCACTGATGACTTTATACTGCCGTAGGCTGTCATAATAATAACAATCAGGCTACTGTCAAATTCTTTAATCTGCCTAAGTACGTCCATGCCGTCAGCATTGCCCAGTTTCAAGTCAAGCAGCACTATATTAAATTCCTGTTTGGCAATAACAGCCATTACCTCAGCGGCCGAACCGGCTGTTGCTACCATATATTTATCTTCCAGAGCAAAAGCCAGCGAGGTGCAGATAGCCAATTCATCATCAACAATAAGTATCTTATGCATCTTGTTTCTCCTCTGATCTGAACTTCAAGGTAACAGTAGTACTTAATCCAGCTTGGCTTTCAATAATGATATCAACACCATTTTGCTTTGCCAGCTGATAGCTAACAAATAATCCAAGACCTGTTCCCCCTGTCTTAGTGGAAAAGAAAGGCTCAAACAGGAATTTCAGGTTATCCGGTGCAATCCCGGCGCCATTATCTGAAATAATCATGCATGGGTGGCCGTCTCTCAATTCGCTAGAAATAACGAGCGAGGGATTAACACGGCCAGCTAGTGCCTGGAGGGAGTTTAATAAAATATTGATCATTACCTGCTTCATTTGCTGAATATCGACATATACCAATAGTTCTTCTCTAACACTCATCTGTAAATCAATACCTTGTTTAGCTATATTCTCGGCGAAGAATACCATACTATTGTCGATAAGCCGTTTAAGCGGAACATGTTCCCGCTCTACCCGCCGCGGACTGGCATAGGCCAATAAGTCATTCACAATATTATTAAGCCGCTCAATCTCCTGTGGCACAAAATGACTTATCTTCTCCCTGAACATGGGGTTATCGTACTTTGCCGGCAGTAATTCGATAAATGTTTTTATTGAAGTCAGCGGTGTACGAATTTCATGGGCTAAACAGGCAACAAGCTTACCTAATGCCTCCAATTTATCCTTGCGCTGTAGTTCTTCGTTAATTTTCTCAATTTCCCTGGCACGTTTCTTAACCTCCCTCTGCAAGTAAAGGTTAATCTGAAGGATGACTACCCCCAGAATAATTAAAATTACGACAATACCTACGGCAATGCCAAAATTACGTTTATAATACTGAGCAGGATAATCAATCGGCTCACCAAACCATTTGGCATATATCTTGTCATAGGTGCCATTTTGCTTGATGTCTTTTAACCCTTTATTGAATACGTCAAGTATTGGATTGCCATTCCTTACAGCGACACAGTAACCTTCAGAATCGATAGCACCGCCTACAATTTTTATATACTCATGTTTTTTAGTACGTTGCAGAATATATTGTCCTGTCAGATTATTACCAAGGGCAGCTTCCACTTTTCCGCTGAGCAATAGAGCTATAGCTTCTTCCTGATTGGCAGTAAGCACTAACTCTACAGGTTGATTCTTGAGACGGTAATGCCCTATCGCATCTTTCTGTACGGCCACTTTATGACCTGCCAAATCATTAATCGACGCAATGGCTTGCATATCTTTTAATACAAATATGGCCAATGAGTTTATCATATACGCTTCCGAGAAGTCATATAACTTTTCCCTTTCGGTGTTATACTTCATTCCGCCCACTGCGTGAACCTCGCCGCGATCAAGTGCTTTAATCGCCTCCGCCCATGGCATCGGCCGGAATTGGATTTCATAACCGGTGCTTAGAGCAACTGCTTTTAACAAATCAACATTAAACCCCCGATAGACTTTTGCACCATCAATAACATCAACAAATTCATAGGGGGGAAAGTTCTCGTCGCCTGCAACTACCAAAATCCGGTGCTCTAAATGATCTTCTGCAGTCAGAGGCTGAACTCCCAAGAACATTAAACAACCCAGCATCAAGGCTGTCAAGCATACTCTGCAAATCATAGGCCCTCCTGCCAACAAATCAAGATACCGACTGTATTTTCGACACCCATGGCATCAAGCCCTGCACTTTACCGTTTCGGTAACCAAACTGAATTCATTACTGCAAAAAGAAGATGCACCTCTGTCACCTGATGACTGGAAGTGCATCTTTTTTGTTAATTATTCTGTCGCGCGGTAAGCATGGCCATAACCTTATCCGGAGTGACTGGTAATACGGTAAGATTAGCATCAAGAGCATGGTTGATTGCATTCACGGTAGCCGCAGTGCTGGGAATTGTCGCGATCTCACCGATACTTTTAGCCCCATAAGGCCCATAGTCTTCGCCCGCTTCAATTAAGATAACCCTGACAGGCGGCATATCCGGTATATTTACAAGCGAATATTTGCTAAAGCTGCTGCCGCG
>JAQSXM010000077.1 GCA_029256645.1 Sporomusa sp.
TATTTCGGTGGCTAATATCTTGCAACAGCTAGGAGCACATGTTACATTAAGTGATGCCAAGTCTGTCGATAAAATGGATAAAGATTTTTCTCAGCTAACAGCAAATGGTGTTGTCTTGGCGCTGGGAAATCAAACTGAACAATTGTTAGACGGTATAGACTATATCGTGTTATCCCCAGGCATATCTATCTATCTACCCCTGGTTGCTGCAGCGCAAAGACGGGGCATACCTGTAATGAGCGAGGTGGAGGTTGCCTATCGGCTGAGTAGTGCGCCGATTATTGCAATTACCGGTACCAACGGCAAAACAACTACAACAACCCTGATTGGCGAGATACTAAAGACTACTGGCCGGCAGGTAGCTGTAGGTGGAAATATCGGTGCTGCATTGTCTGAGCAGGCGCTTGAGGTTGGTGCTGATGGTTTTGTAGTTGCTGAAATATCAAGTTTCCAACTGGAGGGGGCTATAAAATTTAGACCCCATATTGCCGCCGTCTTAAACCTGACACCAGATCATTTGGATAGACATCACACCATGGCAGTATATCAGGAAATGAAAGAACGGATATTTGCCAATCAGGATAAAAATGATTACTTAATCCTTAATTATGATGATGTCATCGTACGGGGGATGGCTGAACGGGCATTAGGAAAAACAATGTATTTCAGCCGCCGGCAGCAACTTGATCAGGGGATTTTTGAACATAACGGAACAATTACCCTGAAGTGGGAAGAGAAACTTATTGATATCTGTGCACTCAATGATATTCAAATAAAAGGTGGACATAATGTAGAGAATGCACTGGCTGCCTGTGCTGTTGGCTATTTTGCAGGAGCTAGCCCTGAAGATATGGCTAAAGTCCTTAAAACATTCCAGGGTGTAGAGCATCGTATTGAACCTGTGGCTGAGATTGCTGGTGTAGGCTATTATAATGATTCTAAAGCTACCAACCCTGAATCAACGATAAAAGCGCTTGAGGCTTTTCCCGGTCATATTATTCTCATTGCCGGCGGCCGGGATAAGAATACCGATTTAACCGAATTCATGCAGTTGGCCAAAGAGCGGGTTGACCATTTGATTGTATTGGGCGAAGCGCAACAACGCTTTACTGAGGCTGCAACTCAGCATGGGGTAAAAAATATTCACAATGTGACTTCGTTTACTGAAGCAGTCACACTTGCGCGTAGCCTGGCTCAGCCACCGCAGGTAGTGCTCTTGTCGCCAGCCTGTGCCAGCTATGATATGTTTGATAATTATGAGGAACGGGGGAAAGTATTCAAGGATTTAGTGCGCCGGTTAGGTTAAGGGGGGAGCGAGATTGGCGGTCAGACCTAAGTCGCCCGACTATGTCATCTTTTTTGCGATCATTGGTTTGTTAGGATTCGGGATAGTAATGGTTTATAGTTCAAGTGCGGTTTCTGCGTATGTCAACTATAATGACAGCTACTATTTTCTAAAACGCCAGATGATTTGGGCCACATTGGGAGTGCTGGCCATGCTATTTACTATGAACGTTGATTATCATACATGGCGCGCCCTGGCGAAACCCGCGATGATAATTACCCTTATTCTATTAATACTTGTCCTTGTTCCGGGTTTAGGCAAAGTTGTCAATGGTGCAAGGCGCTGGTTAGGTTTCGGTTCACTGTATCTGCAACCATCAGAAATAGCAAAAATGAGTATGGTGCTCTTTACTGCCAATAGCCTGGCAAAATCGCAGGATAAAATTGGCAGCTTTATGAAAGGGATTGTCCCCCAATTACTGATGCTCTTGGTAGTATTTGGTCTAATTTTAAAAGAGCCTGATCTGGGAACAGCACTTGTTATTGGTGGTACAGTGTTTATTTTGTTATTTGCTGCAGGTGCCAGATTATCACATTTAGGGTCGTTAGGTGCCGTCGGTGTTGCCGCAATAGTTGCTGCGATTATTGCAGAGCCATACCGGCTAAAACGATTGTTAGCCTTTAGTGATCCGTGGGCTGACCCGTTAAACAGCGGCTACCATATCATTCAGTCTTTGTATGCTATTGGATCAGGCGGTTTGTTTGGTGTTGGCTTAGGCCGCAGCCGGGAAAAGTTTTTGTATTTGCCTGAACCGCATACCGATTTTATTTTTGCTATATTAGGGGAAGAACTGGGGTTTATTGGTACAGCTACTGTGATCATACTATTCTTTCTCTTTGCCTGGCGAGGTTATAAAATAGCCATTTCAGCACCAGATATTTTTGGGAGTTTATTGGCTGGCGGCCTAACAAGTATCATCGTTTTGCAAGCCCTTATGAATATTGCGGTGGTTACCGCATCCATGCCGGTTACAGGAATACCATTGCCATTTATTAGTTTTGGCGGTTCTGCGCTAATTTTTACGCTTGCGGGGGTAGGAATTCTGCTTAATATATCACGATATGTAAACTTGAAATGAATTTAGGGGGCAACCATATGCGCCTGATTATATCTGGCGGGGGAACCGGTGGTCACATCTACCCCGCCGTTACTATCGCAAGAGAAGTAGCCAGGTTGAGTGACAATTGCGAAATCTTATTTGTGGGAACTAAACAGGGCCTTGAGGCTGATATTGTGCCCAAAGAAGGGTTTAATTTTACAACAATTGAAGTACGGGGGCTGGAACGCCGAATCTCCTGGCAGAATATCAAGACACTGTTTAATACTGCCGGTAGTGTTTGGGGTTCAGTAAAAATTATAAAAAATTTTAAACCTGATGTTGTTATTGGTACTGGCGGTTATGTGTGTGGTCCGGTGCTGCTGGCGGCCAGCCTGCTTAAAATACCAACCATCATTCAGGAACAAAATGTAATACCTGGTATAACTAATAGAATATTATCCCGGTTTGTTGATAAAATTGCTGTAGGATATAAGGAAGCTGAGCAATATTTTAAGCAGTACAAGCCTGATCAGCTTGTATTTACAGGCAATCCTATTAGACCGGAGATTATGTCGGCTATCCGTGGGGAGGGGCAAACCGAGTTAGAATTAGATTCCAATAAGCTTACGTTACTGGTAGTTGGCGGTAGCCGTGGGGCCCGCAGTATAAACAATGCTATGTTTGATGTGTACAAACATTTTAACAAGAGTCCACGCATTCAAATATTGCATGTAACAGGGCAAAACGAGTATAATAGCATAGTTGGCAATATTAAACAAGCTGGTATAGACATTTCCAGTGGTGGAAATATTATCATCAAACCATATTTGTATAATATGCCCCTAGCTTTGGCTGCCGCGGATTTAGCGATTTTCCGGGCCGGGGCTGTGGGATTGGCGGAATTAGCAGCCAGAGGTATTCCCTCAATATTGATACCGTATCCCTATGCTGCCGAAAATCATCAGGAATACAATGCCAGAGCTCTTGCGCGGCAGGGGGCGGCAACAGTTATTGCTGATAAAGAATTAACAGGGATTAAGCTAATAAATACCATTGAGAACCTACTAGAGAATCCGGCCATATTATCAAGTATGGCTAAAAAGAGCAGAGAGTTGGGCCGGCCTCAGGCGGCTGAAGCAATTGCCCGGCTGGCCCTTTGCCTTATAAAGCTGCAAAGTAAATAATAAAAGGTAACACCGGATGTGGGCAGCGCATACTATGTGGTATGCCAGAGCGGCAACCGGGTAGTTTAGGAGCAGCTCTTTCTGCCGGATGCGGGCGCCGGAGACGGGGTGCGCAAGAAAGGGGAGAAATACTGTTGTTAGTAGATGATGTAAAGAAAATTCATTTTATTGGTATAGGTGGCTCCGGTATGAGTGCTATTGCAAAAGTATTGCTTGATATGGGGTATGCTGTTTCAGGCTCTGATGCTCAGAAATCGGCTGTTACCTCCAAGCTTGAGCAGGCTGGTGCAAGGGTGCATATTGGTCACAGTTATGAAAATATTGGTGATACGCAAGCTGTAGTTGTTTCAACAGCTATCCCCGAAACAAACCCGGAGGTTAAAGCTGCACGTGACAAGGAGATTCCTGTATATCACCGGGCTGATATGCTGGCATTTCTAATGCGCAAACGACAGGGAATAGCTGTTGCCGGCGCTCATGGCAAGACCACAACTACCTCGATGATTGCCCTCATGCTTGAGAAATCGGGTATGGACCCGACGATCATTATTGGCGGTGAGCTAGAATCAATTGGCGGCAGCGCAAAACTCGGTCATGGTTCCTATTTAGTAGCTGAGGCCGACGAAAGCGATGGCTCTTTTTTGAAACTTGCACCGCATATTGCTGTTGTGACTAATATTGAGAACGATCATATGGACTACTACAAGACTATGGATAATATATTACGCACTTTCGATGAATTTTTACATAAGCTCAAGCCGGTTGATGGATTAGCCGTTTTGTGTTTCGACAATGCCTATGTCCGGAATATGGCGTCTAAACTTGAAAAGCGTTACGTGTCCTATGCGCTTGAGCATGATGCTGATTATACTGCGCGTAATATAAAATCCGATGGTCCGGTGACAATCTTTGATGTGCATTACCGTGATGAGCTTTTAGGTACGGCTAGAATTTGTGTTCCAGGGCTGCATAATGTTGCGAATGCCTTAGCTGCTGTGGCTGTGGGGGTTGAAGCAGGGCTGAGTTTTTCTCAAATTGCTGAAGGCCTAAGCCAGTTTCAAGGAGCTAAACGTCGCTTTCAGTCCAAAGGTCGGGTAAATGGCGTTTGGGTAGTAGATGACTATGCTCATCATCCTACAGAAATAACGACCACCTTGTTAGGTGCGCGTCAAACGGAACCCAAACGGTTGATTTGCGTTTTTCAGCCGCATAGATATACACGTACCCAGTTTTTGAGTAAGGAGTTCGGCAGTGCTTTTACTGCGGCTGATATGCTGATTCTTACTGATATTTACTCAGCTGGAGAACAGCCTATTCCGGGGATAACCGGCGAGACACTCAAGAATGAGGTTGAGCGGCAAACCAATCAACGAGTTACTTACATACCGGACAAAGATAAAATTGCCCGGTATCTAGCTGAAATTGTAGAGCCCGGAGATTTAGTAATGACCATGGGAGCTGGCAATATCTATCAAACAGGGGAAGAACTGGTAGAGAAGCTTATGCATCAGCAGTAGTAATCTGTAGACAATTATTAGAGATTAGAGAGATAGAAATAAGGGTGATTGTACTTGTCTGGGAGGGAAGACGATGGAGAAATTTATCGTCAAAGGAGAAGTACAACTATGTGGCAACGTCCGGGTAAGCGGGGCTAAAAACGCTACGTTGCCAATTATGGCAGCAACGCTCCTGTGTTCAGGCGTCAGTATTATTCACGATGTTCCATATTTGCGTGACATTCAAGCCATGCAGGATATTTTGACACTGATTGGGGCTAAAATATCCAGGCAAGGCCATACAATGCTGATTGACACTACTAATGTCAGCAAGGCCGAAATACCCGAGCATCTTATGCGGGAAATGCGGGCTTCGGTATTTTTGATGGGGCCGCTTTTAGGGCGATTTCGTAAAGTCAGAGTTTCCTACCCTGGTGGTTGTGCTATCGGTCCAAGACCAATTAACCTACATATCAAAGCTCTCGAAAAAATCGGCGCAAAAGTTGATGAAAGTTTTGGTTTTATTGAGGCAGAAGCGGCAGAATTAACTGGCGGCGAGGTCAATTTTGACTTTCCAAGTGTTGGTGCGACTGAGAATGCAATGATGGCTGCCGCACTGGCTAAAGGAACAACGATTATCCGCAATGCGGCCCGTGAACCTGAAATAACCGATTTACAATCAATCTTGAATAAAATGGGCGCAAGAATCAGCGGTGCTGGTACGGACACTATCAGAATTGACGGAGTTGCAAAACTTACTCCTGCGGAGCACACCGTAATGTGCGACAGGATTGAAGCAGGTACTTTTTTAATGGCAAGTGTTATGACGCGTGGTGATGTTGTCGTTGAAAATATTATTCCAGAGCACTTGTTTTCGGTCACTGATAAATTACAAGAAATTGGGGCTCAGATAGTTACCGGCAAGGATTATGTCAGGATAAAAGCGGGGGAACTTAGAGGTGTTGATATTAAAACCTTGCCTTATCCGGGATTTCCAACCGACCTGCAGGCCCCTATGCTGTCGCTGGTTACTATTGCCAAAGGTACCAGTATTATTACGGAAACTATTTTTGAGAATCGCTTTAAGCATGTAGATGAGCTCACCCGCATGGGTGCTAAAATCAAAGTTGAAGGCCGTACTGCTATTATTCGCGGTGTTCCAAGTTTAACCGGAGCCATTGTGGCGGCACCTGATTTAAGGGCTGGCAGTGCCTTAGTACTAGCGGCTTTAGCCGCTAAGGGAACCTCTGAGGTTGAGCAAGTCTATCATATTGATCGGGGTTATGAAAACATAGAGAAAAAACTGCAGGCCTTAGGAGCACAGATTGTACGGGTAACAGGGTAGTTGAAGGGGGGACATTGAATGAAAAATAAAAAAATTGCAGTTGTCATGGGTGGGCCGTCGGCTGAGCGGGAGGTATCACTGAATACCGGGAAAGCGATCCTGGGGGCACTGCAAGAAAAAGGATATAATGCCGTAGGTATTGACCTAATCCCCCGAAACTTTGTCGAACAATTAAAGAATGAACAGATTGATGTAGTGTTTAATGCTATTCATGGCCTCTACGGCGAAGATGGACTTCTGCAAGGTACACTTGAAATGTTAGGCATACCATACACCGGTTCAGGTGTGTTGGCCAGTGCTGTAGCTATGGATAAAGCAGTCACAAAACGCTTATTTGTAGCTGCAGGAATCCCAACACCTCGCTCGCGGCTTTATAGCAAGCAGGAGGCCGGCGGGAATTTGGCCAGTGAGATTCAAATGGAGTTTGGTATACCTGTGGTTATTAAAGCTGCTGCCCAGGGTTCAAGTATTGGGGTGACAATTGTGGAAGAACCCTCTAACATCGAATCTGCTATAACAGAAGCCTTTAAATTTAGTGACCATATTGTTGTTGAGGAATTTATTAGAGGAAAAGAATTGACTGTTGCTATACTTGGCTCTGACCAGCCTGAAGTACTCCCGATCACTGAGATCGTTCCACAGTCAGGACGTTATGATTACCAGTCAAAATATACTAAGGGTGCTACCGAATATATTGTACCTGCCAGCCTGACGGTTGAGACCACTAGCCGGGTTCAGCAAGTAGCACTTGCCGCATATAAGCTGTTAAACTGCCGCGGGATTGGTCGTGTCGACGTAATGCTTGACAAGGACAATAATCCTTATGTACTGGAAGTTAATACTATTCCGGGTATGACAGCTACCAGCCTGGTACCTAAGGCTGCTGCTGCCGTCGGCATACACTTTACTGATTTATGTGAGCGGATTCTATTGACAGCCGTTGATTAAACGTCTTGTGGGCAGCGTCGACTGATACTGCCCGTTTTTTTACATGTGCTGTTAGACAAGTTCACTTTATCTGATAGCTAAGCGCCACTATACTCCGCTTCTTAGTGACGGTATAGTGGCGCTTAGCTCCTGGATTGGTTCAGCTAAGCCTAGAAGTTCATTGACATTTCCTTCTAAGCAAGTTTCACTTTATCCGATAGCAAAGCGTCACTAATACCCCCGCTTCCCAGCGGCGGCATAAGTGGTGCTAAGCTCCTGGATTGGTTCAACTAAGCCTAGAAGTTCATTGGCATTTCCTTCTAATCAAGTTTCACTTTATCTAGCGGGCAATCCGTTGTATAATTACTGCAGAAGATGTCTACAGGAGTGATAGCATGCAGACAGCAGAACGCTTGAAAGCGGCCAGGCGGCGGCGCAATTCGACCTTTGCGGCCTTGCTGGCGGCTTTAGCATCGCTGATAGCATTTTTTTTATTTGTAAATTCGCCATATTTTACAGTTGGGACAGTATTAGTCGAAGGTAATAAATATATCACTGTTGAAGATGTACTGCGGGTTGCAGGTGTTCCCGAGCAAGTAAATATTTTTAGACTGAAGACGGCTGATATAAAAGACCGGTTGATGAGTGACCTGCGGGTGGCCGAGGTTAGGGTAGAAAGAAGTTTCCCTGCTACTATATCTATCCACATTAAAGAGCGTCAGCCGCTGGCTTTTGTTGCCAGTCAGTACGGGTTTGTCGAAATCGACCGGCAAGGCATGGTTTTAGCTGCTTTAAAAAACCTCAAAGAGGTAAAAGTCCCCGTGATTACCGGGGTGCGATTGGGAAATGTTTATGTGGGCGACCAGGTAAACAACCCTGGGCTTTCCAGTGTCCTGACATATCTTGCGGCATTGGATGAAACTGCGCTAAACCAGTTATCAGAGGTTAATATTAAGTCGCCGGACGAACTTGTTGCTTATACGATACATTCGGTACACATCCGGGTAGGTGACAGCCAGCGTCTTCCGGAAAAAGCGAAGCTTACAGGCGATATTTTACAGGAGATTGAAGCCAAAAAGATGGCTGTCGAATATATAGATCTTAACTACAAATCGCCGATTATTAAAATACGTGACAGATGAGGGAATTTTGAAAGGAGACGATACTTTGCTACCTATCAAACAAGGGCAATTTGCTATTGCCTTGGTCTGTGTTGTGTTGGGTATTATGCTGGCGGTACAATTTCGTACTACCCAGGATATTAGATCAAGTATTCCATACCAGCGGGTGGAAGATTTATCCCAACGATTAAGCCAGACAGAAAAAGAACGGGATGCGCTAATTAATCAGGTTCAAGAGCTAAAACGCACTTCTGGTGCGGAGGCCGCGTCCAAGGAGTTCGAAATGGTAAGGATGGGGGCTGGCGTGGTGGCTGTTGAAGGGCCCGGTATTATTGTAACTATTGATGACAGCAAGCGTCCGTCTAAACCAGGGGAAAATCCTAATTTGTACTTAATCCATGATGATGATATATTAAAGGTAATTAATGAATTATGGGCAGCAGGTGCAGAGGCAATATCTATTAATGAACAGAGGCTTATTGCCAGTTCCGAGATTCGTTGTGCCGGCCCGACACTGTCGGTTAACAATTCACGGTATTCGCCTCCTTATGATGTTAGGGTTATCGGTGAGCCGACAACACTTGAAAATGCCCTCAAAATGCGTGGCGGTGTAATTGAGACACTGCAGTTTTGGGGTATACAGGTAACGATTAAAAAGCAGGATGATGTAAAAGTCCCAGCATATAAGGGTGCCTTTCGTTTTGAGTTTGCTAAGCCGGTTCAGGAAGGTGGTCGTTAAATATGGTATTACCTATTACCGGACTTATTATAGGTATAATTATCGGTATCGTTTTTCCGATTACCGTGCCACTTGAATACGCTAAATTTATGTCGGTTGCATTATTAGCATCGTTAGACTCAGTTTTTGGCGGTCTTAGGGCCGGCATTGAAGAAAAGTTTGATAATACTGTATTTATAACAGGCTTTTTTACTAATGCATTATTAGCTGCCGGATTAGTATATATTGGAGACCGGCTGGGAATTGATTTATATTATGTTTCACTTCTGGCATTCGGTTTGAGGATATTCCAAAACCTGGCGATAATTCGTCGATATTTCTTGAAAAAATAGTCGAAAAGCTTCAAAGCCTGTCTAAATATGTTGCGGCTTTGAGGCTTTTCTTATGAAGAGATTTTTTTAAAAAAAAGAGCGAATTTTACCCTTGAAAAAAAGGGAAAATGCTACTTATGTTGAAACTATTGGGAAGAAACATAATACTGTGCTGCGAGGGAGTTATGGATAAAAAAAGTATATTAGCTATTGATGTCGGCACAGGTATGGTCAAAGTGTTGGCTGGAAGGCAAGAAACCGATGGCCGCATAGAGCTTTCTGGCAGTGGTGCTGCTCCAACTGCCGGGTATGTCAGAGGCGTTATCACTGACGTTAGTGCTTTGGCCTATTCTATCAGGCAAGCGATAGAGTGTGTTGTTATGGCAACTGATAGCCACGCTGCAGGATCAGTGTATTTAGGCATTAGTGGATCGATGCTTGTTGCGCAAAATAGTATGGGCACCGTTGCGACGGCAACATCTGGAAGTGTCACCAACGCTGATGTGGAGCGTGCTTGTAAAGCAGCTGTCTTTTCAGTTGCAAATAGTGAGTATGAGGTATTGCATGTATTTCCGGCAAAGGAAGTTATAACTCAGCTTGGTGCGGCTCTTGAAGTGGAGACTCATATAGTATCAGCTCCTCAAAGCATACTGCAGGGTCTTAGCAATGCACTTAGCGAGAGTGGAATTCAGTTAAATGGAATTGTTGCCAGCGGTATTATGGCTGCTGAGGGAATGAATAAAGAGTTGCCTGGCCAGCCAGCTAACTTCATCTTCATAGATATTGGTGCAGGGGTTACCGATATCTCTATGTATGTGGGCGGCTGCCTATGCTCATCAGCTTCATTACCGCTGGGTGGTGACTACATAACAAATGATTTAATGCAGGGCCTGAGCGTTAGCCGGGCTCATGCTGAGGAAATTAAACGTTATTATTCGCGACTATCTCCTAATTTACGTAATCAGGGAATAGTCTTAGATTGCAATGACTATGGAACTGTTGACAAACATATTCCTTTTGACTTCTTATATGATATTATTGAAAGCCGGGTAGATGAAATTGTTACTTTAGTTTACAGTTATCTCAAACCACTGCAGGAAGAATATTTAACAAATCAGGGACAAGCTTTTGAAGCGATTTACTTAACTGGCGGTTGCGGAGCGATGCCTAGTGTAGCGACTTGTGTAACCAAAGTTTTTCAAATACATACTGAAACGGTAAAACCAGAAGGTTTGTCTGCTGAATATGTGCATCCTGCCAACACAGTGTGCTATGGGATTCTAAAACACGGTTCCAGAATTTCGGCAAACGAGCCAGTTGCCGGGCGCAGTGCCTGGAGTCTGTTGGTTCATAAAGCTAAAAAACTATTGAAAATTTGATAGATATTAAGGGAGGAAAACTTACTAATGCTGGAATTTGATATGGATTTAGATCAATTTGCTTCGATAAAAGTTATTGGCGTAGGCGGCGGTGGCAATAATGCGGTAAATCGTATGATTGGGGCTGGTCTGCAGGGCGTTGAATTTATTACTATTAATACAGACGCACAAGCGTTAATTGGCTCAGAGGCTGCCTATC
>JAQSXM010000078.1 GCA_029256645.1 Sporomusa sp.
GACTAACAGGCAAGCCGTCGACGCTATGTGTGAAGCAGTATTGGCTGAACCGGGTAATGAACGCTTAAAAGCGTGGGCTGTTATTGCCCGCTTCGCCCCTGCGAGTGATAGCCGGGCTGCCCTATACTACGCTGTCACCGGGCAGTGGGATAACTATTACGCCCTTGACTGGCAGGAAACACGGCCCCTTCTGGCCAAGGGATATCGTGAGGCTGCTTTTAGTGAACGGCGACAGTTTTTAGAGGTTGCCCGCAAAAGTGGTCAAAGCCTGCTATTGACCGGCCTGCTCCTAACAGGCGGTGGTCAGGACGAATATGAGGAAATTACCGATGTGGATTGGGAGGCCATGTTAGATGTGCTGGTTAGCCAGCAGCGGTGGCCTGAATTATACCGGCTTGCCACTAGTGCGCCGGTACAGTGGGCGGCTGAGATTACCCTGACGCTGAGGAATGCCGGTTGGCAGCCGCGGTTGTGGGAGCGACAAAGTTGGGAGAAAAAACTGGCTGTATGCCCTCAGGCAGGCAGGGGAGTTTTTGTTCCTGACGGGCGGGAGCGTATTGCGCTGGAGATAGATCAGACCGGTATTGATATTACAAGTGTGGCGTTCCATCCCAATAAGCGGATTGTGGCTGGCGGTGGTCAAGATGGCCGGCTTAGGTTATGGCAGCTAGGCAGCCGGCAGGTATGGCGGACAGTGGATATTCATGCTGAGGCCATTACGGCTGTGTCCTTTACGCCGGATGGGCATTATCTGGTAACTGCCGGGCGGGAAGGCAAGGTGCACATTTGGCGGCTGCCTGAGGTAAAGTGGGTCAGCAGTGTGAACGGTCAGCCAGGTATGGTAACCGCGATGGCAGCTGGCTATGGTGGCAGCATCCTGGCAACCGCTTGGGCGGGTGGTGCGGCAGCCGCCAGGGTCTGGGCTTGGGACAGTGCTTATATGATGAATCAGGGGCAGTATCCCGGTAGTTTGTTTAGTGTTGCTGCTGTAAATATGGAGCAACGGGTGGTGTTGGGCGGTGGTCGAGACGGCATCATCAGGATGTATGCGTTAACAGGCAGTAGACACGGCAATCAGTGCTGGGCAGCTCATGCTGGATCTATACAGTCCCTGCAGCTAAGCGGTGATGGAAAATTCGTAGTGAGTACCGGCACTGACGGCTTTCTAAAGACCTGGCAAACAGAGGGTGGTAAGCTGCTATGGACAATGCCGGCAGCCGGCAGGCTGCTGGCGGTTAGTTCGGATGGCTCTTTAGCGGCTGTAAATAAGCCAGGCCAGGGAGGCATTGTGATAATGCAATTACGGCTAGTCAAACCGCTGGCACAGGCTACGCATGCCGACTGGCGGTATGTAGCGCAGCTACTGACGGCACTGACCCCTGAGCCTGAGGTGAGCCAGGCTGTAGTATTTTTGCAAACCCTACTGGATAGCAAGTTTCATTATGACATTATACTGTAGTCTAGGGGAGGCGATCGGGTGGCCGGACGATTGGCAATCGATTTTGGACATTTGCATACTGTCATTGGGTATTGGCGGCAAGCCTCCCGTCAGGCTGAGACGTTGTATGTGCCAGAGGTTACCCGCCCGATTCGTATGAGTCCCGGTAATAGCGGCAAAACAATTTATGCCGCACCCTCTTTAATCCTGTACGGGCGGGAGTCAGACTCATATCTGATCGGACAGCAGGTAGTTGAGAAGCTGAGTGGCTTGGTTGATGACCGGAAGGTATTTAGTAACCTGAAGCTTGATGTTATTACCGGCAAACGGGTATATAGCGAGGCAGGCAGCAGGTGGCTCTGTGGTCAGGATATGGCCAGGGACTATTTAGCTGCCATCATCAGCCGTGCCAGTCAGGTTCTGGGGTTAGGCAGCGAAGCTGTCATTGCCTTTACTGTACCGGCTGAAGCTTGTGCCGCAGAGGTAGTTTGGCAGCGGTATCGCCGCTGGCTGGAAAGCGTTGTAAAGCAGGCTGGTTTTACCCGGCTGGAACTGGTGGAACACCCCTGGGCGGCTGCCTGGGGGGCTGGAATGCCGGTGAAACCGGAGGAGCGATATATTGTGATTGATCTGGAGACTGCTATTGTTGAGATTGCTGTTGTTCAGACCGGTAAGGAGTCAGTTGGGGATAGTGAGCGGCGGCTGCGAGTGCTCAGCCATATTCGTGAATGGTTAATTGATGTGGAGAATGAGCAAGAGCCTAATGATCCAATTGTCAGTCAGTTCGAACATATATTGCGGCAGACACTGCGGCAGATTGCCAGACTGGGCTATGACGGGGATACCTTTGCCGGGGTTATTGTGACCGGTAGCGGTGGACAGCAACCCCTGTTTAAGGCAGTTATCGATAAATTTTTTGCCGGGATTCCTATTTATGATAAACATTTGCTGGGGGCTGCGGCGTGCGGTGCAGCGGCGTTAACTGCCGGAATTGATGCCTGTGGCTATATCAGGTATAACTATGGGGTTCGTTACCTGGTTCAGGACGAATACCAATATCGCTTGGTAGCAACCAACGGTACTTTTTATCCGAGTGTTGGTCCTGTTGCCGAATTGACTATTAAAGCCAGTTATGATGGACAACAGGAGTATGCGTTATTTATCTACCGGCTGGGGGATGGCGCTGATCACTGTATAAATGCGGAAAACCCGCTGATTGTAATGACCGGCGAACCGGCAAGGTGTGGCCAGCCGGCTATTCACGCCAGTATTAGCATTGATGGAGCCGGGCAGTTGGCTGTAACAGCCTGCGAGGTTGGTAGTGGGCGTGTCATTGCTGACAATGTACCAGCGGCGAAGCTTATGTAGAGGAGGGGCAATGATGTCACATTTTACACAGGTAGCCACTAAAATCACTAACAAAGAGCTGCTACTTAGTTGTCTTAAAGAACTAGGTTATGAGGTTACCGAGCAAGCATCAATCAGGGGGTACCGGGGCCAGGAAACAGCGGTTGATATTGCTGTGCGTATGCGGCAAGGGTATGATGTTGGGTTTACACTGGGACCTGACGGGACGTACAGTTTTGTGGCTGACTGGTTTGGTGTACAAGGCGTAAGTGAGCAGGAGTTTACGGCTAAGGTTCAGCAGCACTATGCGCTGGCTACGGTCATGGAGCAGGTCAACCGGCAGGGGTTTAATGTTGTCGAGCAGCAGCGGGATGCTAGCGGGCAAATACGTCTTGTGGTAAGACGCTGGATATAATGTGGTGATGAAGGAGGTAAAAAGAGATGGAAAACTTCGCAGAGCAATTTGATACCTATATAAGAGCGCGTGTTACGCTTATTGTTATCGTAACACCTGAAGAAGAGCGGGCTATCGAACATGTCAAAACCGTGTGCGAGCAGAAAAACCGTACCTGCCTGTCATGGGATATTGCAGATGGATTTGTTGTACTGACTGGGCGCACCTCGCTGGATTTAAAGTGCCGGGACCCGTTGGTAGCGCTTGACTTGATGGAGAAAACAGGAATGGATAATACCGGTGCAATCTTTGTCTGCAAGGATTTTCATGATTTTTGGGCTAACCCGCCAGTTAGACGCAAATTGAGAAGTGTGGTTCAGCGCCTCACCCAAACCAGGACCTCAATTGTTATTACAACCCCTACCGGACAAATCCCGGACGAGTTGCAGGACGAGGCAGTTGTTATACACCTGCGGCGTCCGAACGGTGAAGAGCTGGATACTGTGCTGGAAGGGTTGTTAAAAGGGGCTAATGTTAAGATAAATCTCACTGATACCGGGCGGGAAAAGGTTGTCCAGGCCGCGATGGGCATGACAGCCGGTCAGGCCCGGAGGGTATTTTCTAAAGCTATTGTTACCTGTGGCTGTCTTGATGATCGCAGCATCTCACTGATTACTGAAGAAAAGGCCCAACTAGTACGGCAAAGCGAAGCGCTGGAGTTCCTGACCACCACCGAAACTGCCGAAAGCGTTGGCGGTCTGGGTGTCTTAAAAGAGTGGCTGCGTCTCCGGGAAAAAGCGTTTACAAAGGACGCCCGTGACTACGGTCTGCCTGCACCAAAAGGCATCGCTATGGTCGGAATCCCTGGTACAGGCAAAAGTCTGACCGCTAAGATGATTAGCGGCCTGTGGCAGCTGCCTCTGCTCAGGCTTGATGTGGGGGCCTTATTTGGCTCATATGTCGGTGAGTCAGAGGACCGGACCCGCCGGGCCTTGCATATCGCCGAGACCATTGCTCCGTGTATTCTATGGGTGGATGAAATAGAAAAAGCCTTTGCTTTTGGCTCAGGGGATGCTGGTACCAGTCAGCGGGTATTTGCTACACTGCTAACCTGGATGCAGGATAAAAAAGCGCCTTGTTTTGTAGTTGCTACTGCCAACAACATTGCTGCATTACCACCTGAACTTATGCGTAAAGGCCGGTTTGACGAGATTTTCTTCCTTGACTTGCCTCATATGGCTGAGCGCCGCGAAATTTTTGTCACCCACCTTAAGCGTCGCAACCGTTCGCCCCGTGAGTTTGACATCAAACGTCTGGTAAAAGAATCGGACGGCTATGTGGGTGCTGAGATTGAGCAGGCAATTATTGATGCTATGTACCTTGCTTTTAGTGATCATATGCGGGAAATCACCACCGAGGATATCGTGCTATCACTTAAGCGTCAAGTACCGCTGTCGGTTTCGCAGCGGGAAAACATTCAATACCTCAGGCAATGGCTGCAGGAAGGCCGGGCCCAGTCGGCGTCCTATCCCGGCGAGGTTGCCGGTGAACCCGGCGGAGGCCAGGTACTACTGGAAATTGAGGATCAGGACTAACGCGGAAAGGGTGGTATATGATGGAAAAAGAGGAATTGGAGATAACGATTGAAGCCGATGGCAAAGTTAACATTAAGGTAGCTGGCGCCAAAGGCGGGAAATGTCTGGATATCACTAAGCCAATTGAAGACGCACTCGGTGAAGTCAAGGTGCGGGAAATGACACCCGAGTATTACCAGCAGCCAGCCGAACCCTCTAAAGTCAGAGATAACCAGCGATGAATATCCCCTCAGAAGCTTTGCAAGGCGGCCTGATCAACATGGCCGCCTTTTTGCCAGCATCTCTTGTCAACGGCCCGGGCCTTCGCACCGTGGTTTGGGTGCAGGGCTGCCCCCGCCGCTGCCCGGGCTGCTTTAACCAGGATATGCTTGAGGTTAAGGATAGACAATTAGTATCTGCCACTGAACTGGCCGGCCGGATTTTAGCTGAAAGCGGCATCGAAGGTGTTACCTTCTCCGGCGGTGAACCCTTTGCTCAGGCTGCTGCGCTGGCTGTGTTGGCTGAGCTTTTGGTTGAACATGGTTTGACGATTATGATTTTTACTGGTTACAGATATGAGGAACTTAAGGCGGCAGCCGACCCTGAGTGGAACAGGCTGCTTGCAGTGACCGACCTGCTGGTCGCCGGCCCGTATATCGAACAGCAGCATTCCCGCGATTACCTGCGGGGCTCTGCTAACCAGGAGCTTATTTTTCTTACTGCAAGATTGCAACAGCACCCGGATATTGTAAATCAGGCAGGTCAGGCCCGGGAATTTATCATTGATAATGCGGGCAATATAATCGTTTCCGGTCTTGGCTGATTATAGATTCCGCAGTAAAGATGTTTGTTGGCATAGGGGCGGTATATGTACTTATAAATTTTTTTCCTGGCATGTGGCTGCCAGGCTTTACTTTTTAATGATAATGTTAGATAATGAGGGATACTATACTTATGCAAATAAAATTTCATGATGATACATATATTTGCTAAGGAAGGCGTTGGTAGTGTGAGGTGTGGATGTGTGCTTCAAGGAAAAAAAGTCTGTATGCGGACTGTACGGGAAGCTGACCTTGAGTTAATTTATAGATTAATGACTGATGTATCGGAAAAAGGTATGTATTGGCTGATTGATATCCCGGCTGAGCCTGCTTTTCGCCGGGGTTTTACCGAGAAAGGGTTTTGGTCTGAGAACTTTGGCCGGATGTTGATTACCGATATAGAACAAGAAGGCAAGATCGTTGGCGAGATTATCTTCTTTAGGAATGCTGACTACCGGGCCGGGTATGAGGTCGGCTATCAGGTATTTCGGCGCGAAGACCGGGGGAAAGGCTATATGTCCGAGGCATTGGCCTTGTTATCTGCCTTCTTATTTGAGTCAAAGCCGATTCCGCGGCTGCAGCTTACCCTGGTTGCCGGTAATGAGGCTAGCCGTAAGGTCGCTGAAAAATGTGGTTATCGTTATGAAGGAACACTGCGTAAGGCTGCGTTTCTTGCCGGTGAATATGTCGATCTTGAGATGTTTGGCCTGCTTAGAGATGATTGCCCGCCATTGCGGTTGTAGCAGGACAGAGGGGGAATTTAAGCTTGCAGAAAATAACTATGGACATGTGTCAGCAGGTACTGAACGGGATTGTCCAACAGGTGAAACAGGATGGCGGTAAACCTGTAGCTATTGCTATCTGCGATCAGGATGGCTCTTTAATCGCGTTATTGAAGATGGATGATGTACCGGCAAGGTGCGTCCACTTTGCCCGGCATAAGGCTTATACTGCAGCACGGATGCAGACAAGGACCGCTGCGTTTCTGGCCAGGTTGCACCAGGAACAGCTTGATATCAGCTACTTTTGTGACACTAATCTTACACCACTGCCAGGTGGTGCGCCGATCCTGGCTTTAGACGGAACGGTGCTTGGCTCAGTAGGTATCAGTGGCCGCCCATCCGAAGAAGACCAGCAGTTAGCAGATATGGCGGCAGAACTATTGTATCGATAAAGTTAATTGCTTAGTGGAGTCCGCATACCGCGACTCCTTTTTTATTGCCTAATTTCGACAAAAAAAGTGAAATATATCTTATTTTTCAAAGAAATATGTCGAAATATATTATAGCGGGTAAACACGAGTTTATATTTATAACCATGATAATTAGGAGGAATCTTTGTTGTTTAGAAGTTTTTCAGACTTAAAAATGGGAGCGAAAATCAGTTTTTCATTAATTTTTATTCTTGGCTTACTTGGTGCCATTGCTGGAACTTCAATATTCTCATCTTATGCGCTCAAATCGGAGATTCAAGATATTGAGGTTTCTAATAAACGGTCTATTCTGGCAGCAAAAGCAGAAAATGAATATACCGGGGCGGTCTTGGAGATCAGACGATTTATTGCTGACGGTGATGATAAATACAGCAAAAATTTTGAAGACAAGTTAAATAATGTTCTGGTATTAGAGTCTCAACTGCTTGATCTGACCGGTGCTGAGCAAAAAAAAGGGATTGAAAAGCTAATTCAGGATACAACAAGTTATAAAACTGGAGTAACAGAACAACTGATTCCAATTCTACGGCAGCAGTTTATTGAAAAGCAGGCAGGAAATACTATTAAATATAACGATTTAGCTGGACAGTCGACCGTAGTAACCCGCAACTTGACACCATTTGCCCAAAGTATTCAGCAAACACTGCATACTGAAATGGAAGAGAATTCAAAAGTGTCTGCAGAAAAAGTGAATTCTGCGCAAAAACGCAACACTGACGCGGTAATTACATCTGTTACCGTCGGGATCATCTCGCTGTTGGCAGGAGCTGCTCTAAGCATAATCTTGACAAAGATGGTTACCCGGCCGATTCAAGCCGTGACAAAGCAGTTAGATCAAATGGCAGAGGGTAATTATACTGGTCAAATAGATGTTCAACTGCAAAAACGCAAAGATGAATTCGGTAATGTTGCCGCTTCATTGGCGTATTTGCAGCAAAATACGCGGGCTTTGCTCTTACAAGTTCAACAGGGAGCAGAGCATCTGGCAGCTTCATCAGAACAATTGACTGCAAGCGCTGAACAATCAGCACAAGCGACTCAGCAAGTGGCCACAGCTATTAATCAGGTTGCTTCGGGAGTTGAGCAACAAGTATCGGCAGTGAACAGCACTGTAGTCGTCGTAGAAAAAATGTCGTCCAGTATTGAATTTGCAGCAGTTAGTGCTAACGGTGTGACCGCTATTTCAGAACAGGCTGCTTATGCTGTACAGGCAGGAATGCAATCGATTGCAGCAGCTGTTGACCAAATGAACAGTATTGAAAGATCCGTTTCCGGCTCAGCTAACGTTGTTACTAAGCTCGGTGAGCGGTCTAAGGAGATTGGCCAAATTGTAGACACTATCTCTGGAATTGCCGGTCAAACCAATCTGCTGGCGCTTAATGCCGCAATCGAAGCTGCCCGCGCTGGAGAGCAAGGCAGAGGGTTTGCCGTTGTTGCGGAGGAGGTCCGTAAACTTGCTGAACAATCACAACTGGCGGCAAAACAGATAGCCGATTTAATTACCGAGATTCAAACAGACACCGAAAAAGCAGTTTTCACTATGGCCGACGGCACGCACGAAGTAAAGATAGGAAGTGAAGTTGTAGGTTTGGCAGGTAAAGCATTTAACGATATTGCTGTCCTCATAACCCAGGTATCGGCCCAGATAAAAGAGATCTCGGCGTCTGTACATCAGATGTCTGCCGGGAGCCAGCAAATAGTTAAGGCTGTTCACTCTGTTGATAGTGTAAGCAAAAATACTGCCGGTCAAACGCAGACCGTTTCAGCAGCTACTGAGGAGCAGGCGGCCTCAATGCAGGAGATTACCTCATCCAGTCAGGTGTTGGCGAAAATGGCTGAAGAATTGCAAGAGTCAGTACAAAAGTTTAAAGTATAAACTGATCATCTGGTGAAATACTACTCCTCAAAAGGGGTGGCTAAGATGAAAGTGACAAGAGCTGAAGAGATTATGAAGTCTGAAGAGGTTATCGGCGTAAAGTACCGCAATAATTATGTCTGGATTGAAGACGTGAATAAAGAACGCAGTACAGCCCATGTTACCTATCTTGAGAAACACAATACAGTTCATGTTGATGTGGACCAGCTCGAAGAAACTGGTCTGATAGAAATGCAGTAGACTAGCCAAGACAGTCTGTTTATGCGCATGTCTTAGGTTACTAAATTATTTTTATGACTGTATGGTTGCCAGAAGCAGGAACATGCCAATATTTGTAGTATATATTACTAACAAGGACGACATAATTAAACCGCCTACTACTGGCGGTTTTCTCTTTATAGGCAGGTGAAATAAGCTGATTGACAGGCATTTGAGTCAACAGGCAATGACGCAGCGCGGTTTACTGGCTGTGGTTGTTGGGTTAGGGGTAAGTGGCGGGGCCTTGGCAGTTGCGCAGGCCTATTATCTAACTCAGGTAATTGACAGGATCTTTTTGGGCAGGCAAGACTTAGCAGCCGTCGCGGATACCTTATGGTTGCTTACCGGCCTGGCTTGCTTACGGGCGATTACGACATATCTCGAAGAAGTACAGGCTTTCAATCTGGCGACAGTGATAAAAACAGCCCTTCGGGAACGGTTGACGCGCCATTTGTTCAGCCTAGGTCCGGTGACGCTTGCCAATCAGCAAGCTGGTGAGTTGATAAACATTGTCAGCACAGGGGTAGAAAATCTGGAACCCTACTTTGCCAAATATCTGCCGCAATTAGCTAAAGCATTCTTTATTCCGGTATTGATTCTAGTTGTGGTGTGGCCGCTTGATCGGACTACGGCGGCTATAATGCTGGTGACTGCACCCCTAATCCCGCTATTTATGGTTCTCATCGGCAAAGCGGCCGAACGGAGGAATAGCCGGCAATGGGAGACCTTAAATAATATGAGCGCCCACTTCTTGGATGTGCTGGCCGGGTTGGCAACCCTAAAAATATTTGGGAGGAGCCTTGAGCAGATAACAATTATTAACAGAGTTGGCCGGGAGTTTCGTGATGCTACCCTTGATGTACTCAAAGTTGCTTTTCTGTCAGCTCTGGCGTTGGAGCTTCTGGCAACCATCAGCACGGCACTGGTTGCCGTAGCCCTGGGTCTCAGGCTGCTTTACGGTGAAGTTGCTTTTACTCAGGCCTTTTTTGTGCTGCTGCTAACACCTGAATATTATCTGCCACTGCGCCTCTTAGGCAGTCAGTTTCATGCCGGAATGACCGGAAAAACGGCTGCTGCTGATATATTTCGGCTATTGGCACTAACCGGGGGAAATCGTGCTGACGGTATTGAACCGTTTTCGCCTCAGCAGCAGATTACACTTACATTTAATCAGATTTACGCTACTTACCAAAACGGAGAGCGTCCGGCTTTAGCTGAAATATCCTTTATGCTGGAGGCAGGTCAGCATTTGGCTATTGTTGGACCGAGTGGGGCTGGTAAAAGTACGGTTGCTGCCCTGATTCTAGGGTTCATTGCACCTGCTTCAGGAAAAATTACGGTCAATGGCCAAGACCTTTCATCACTCAAACCAGCGGAGTGGTTACGTAATGTGGCCTTTGTGCCACAACGGCCACATTTGTTTCAGGGGACAGTGGCGGACAATATTCGTTTAGCCAGGCCCGATGCGTCTATGGCCGCTGTTATTCAGGCTGGAGAAGCAGCCGGGGCGCATGATTTTATTAGCCGCTTGCCTAATGGCTATGAAACGTTGGTAGGAGAAGGCGGCCGGAGTTTGAGCGGTGGTGAATGCCAGCGATTGGCAATTGCCAGGGCATTCTTACAAGATGCGCCGCTACTTATATTAGATGAGGCAGCACGTGGTCTGGATGTTACCTCGCAGGCAATGTTGGATACCGCATTAGCTCGGCTGCTCACCGGGCGGACTGCGATTATTATTGCCCACCGCCTGACAACCGTGCGGCAGGCTGACAAAATTATTGTGTTGACAGAGGGCAACATTGCTGAGACAGGCACACATGCTGAATTACTTAAGAACCAGGGCGTGTACAGTCAACTTGTAGATGCAGCCCAAGCCAGGGAGGTGACAGTATGCTCAAGCTTTTATTAGGCAGCAGGAGCACATTGTGGATGGCTGCCGCCACCTGTATAGTAGGCAGTTTAACCATTTATGCCAGTATTGGTCTTCTCGCGGCTTCGGCCTGGTTGATTTCAACGGCTGCTCTCCATCCGCAAATTGCCGCTTTGTCTGTAGCCATTGTCGGGGTGCGGTTTTTTGGTCTGGCACGGGCGGTCTGCCGTTACTTGGAACGGTATTTGAGCCATGATGTTACCTTTCG
>JAQSXM010000079.1 GCA_029256645.1 Sporomusa sp.
TAATGATTCGGGGTATGACTTTGACAAACACGGGCATTACCTCAATACATCCCTCTAACTGTATTTATTTGGATAATGTGTTGCCTGAAGGCAAAGATGAACTTTTACAAACCCTTACCCGGGTTATAGATGGTAAAGATATTGCCCTGCTTCGTTCCCGGGCTATAGACAGGGTGTAAGGCGTAAGGGAAAAAAGCACTATTCCCTTAAGGCAACAATACGATAGATTAAATCAGGCTACCTGTCTGCCGGTAGCCTGATTTTTGTATGAGTATGTAAATATTGTGCAATTTTATTGAAATAGAAACTATATCAGCGTAAAATTAAATCAATCAAGAAGTGTCTGAACAGCCAAGGAGACGTATTACATGATTATGCAACCTGACTTAATGATAGTTAATGCCCGCATTTGGACTGGTGAACCGGCAATGCCTTATGCTGAAGCTTTGGCTATAAAAGATGATTTGATTATCGCGATTGGCTCCAATGACCAGATTCGTTCAATACAGGGTCGCCATACCAAGGTATTGGATGCTGCAGGCCATCAGGTTTTGCCGGGTTTTATTGATAATCATACCCACCTGATGGTGGGCGGATTTCAGCTTCTGACACTTGACCTGCGTGCAGTGGAGAGTAAAGCTGAGTTTATTCAAGCCATTGCTGCCCGTGCTGCCCATATACCCCGGGGGCAGTGGATTACCGGCGGCGGCTGGAACAATGACCAATGGGCGCAGTCCCCGACGCCTGTGAAAGAATGGATTGATTCGTTTACACCACATATCCCTGTTTTCGTTACCCGCAGTGATCTCCACATGGGTTTTGCTAATAGTGCGGCCCTCTGTTTAGCCGGAATTGGCCGGACAACGGCCAATCCCATGGGTGGAGCCATTGAGCGGGATCCCTGGAGTGGCGAGCCTACCGGGATTCTTAAAGACAATGCGATGAAGCTTGTCCAGCAGTGTATGCCGACACCCTCTGAGCAACAGTATAACGAGGCCCTGGCGGCAGCTATGCAGCATGCAGCCAGGATGGGGATTACCTCAGTCCAGGATATTACAGCCTGGAGTGACTGGCATGACTGGGAGACTTTCCGGCGCTTCCAGCAGCAGCAAAAGCTTACCCTGCGGATTTATGCCCGCACTCAGATTACCGAGTGGGAGAAGCAAGTGGCCTTGCAGGAAGCGGGATTTTGCGGTGATGCCTGGCTGCGTTTCGGCGGGGTAAAAGGGTTTGTGGATGGTTCGCTGGGTTCAGGTACAGCGCTGATGTTTGAGCCATATGATGATCAGCCCGGAACGGCCGGTTTGCTGGCAGACCAGATGTACCCTGCGGGAATTATGCAAGAACGCATTGCTGCCGCCGATAAAGCCGGACTGCCTGTTTCGATACACGCGATTGGCGATCAAGCCAATCATCTGCTGCTTGATATCTTTGAGGCTGTCATTAAAGAAAATGGGCCGCGGGAGCGGCGGCTGCGGATTGAACACGCGCAGCACCTGCTGCCGGCTGATATTGCGCGGATGGCGCGGCTGGGCATTCTGGCTTCCGTGCAGCCAGGCCACGTTTACGAGGATGGGAGCTGGGCTAAAGGCCGTATTGGGGACCGGCGCTGCCAGATGGCCTATGCGTTTCGCTCGCTTTGGGATGCCGGGGTTGCCGTTTCTTTTGGCACTGACTGGCCTGTTGTGCCGCTAAACCCTTTTATGGGTATTTACACAGCGGTAACCCGCCAGACTCAGGCCGGCCAGTATCCTGACGGCTGGGTACCTGAGCAAAAACTATCTGTCGGCGAGTGTTTGCAGGCATACACCCGGGGAAGTGCCTATGCAGAATTTAGCGAAACTGCCAAGGGGACGCTGGGCATAGGAAAACTGGCTGATCTGATCCTGGTTTCCCAGGATGTATTAACAGCTCAGCCGGAAAATATAGTAGAGACACGGGTAGTATGCACGATTGCCGGTGGCAAAATTATCTATCAGGAGTAGTTCACCGCTTTACCCAGGCGTCGTTTTCATAGCCTCTGCTCTCCCAGTAGCCGATGTGTGGCTCCTGAATTAATTCGATGGCATTTAACCATTTGACGCCCTTATAGGCATACATTTGGGGGATGAGTAACCGTGCCGGGCCACCCAGGTCAGAGGGAATGGGCTCTCCATCAATCAGCACGGCCACCATGACATCGTTCATCAATGCCTGCTCCAGGTTTAATGCACTTGTATAGACCCCGTCACCTGAATAGAATTTAACATACTGTGCGGTGGGTTGTAAGCCGGCCAGGGCCAGCAGCCGCGACAGCGGGATTCCCTCAAAGGTACAATGGGTTACAGTCCAGCCGGTAATGCAATAAAAATCACTAACCTGCACCTGGCGCGGAATGTCGAGAAATTTTTCCCAGGTCAGAGTCAGGGGGGTATCAACTAAGCCAAAGACTCTAAATTGCCAGCCGGCTGAGGTAGTACAGGGAATCGGTGTAACGGTGAAGACCTCGAAGCTGCCTTTGTAACCGCCGCCAATGGGGGGCACTGAGCCGAGTGACGGCATCGGCTGCGGGTCCATTTGATTGCAGTCTTTGTATTTGCCCTTTACCCCGGGCAGCGTAGTATCCTGATTAAAAAGAAACCATTTAGCCAATACCAGGCCACTGAATAAGGCGCCGGCAGAAGCCGTCCATCGAATGAACACCCTTCTGCTGCTGATGAAACCTTTATCGCCACTGTCCGATCCGTCCATGCCGGTCGCCCTTGTTATGGAAAACCAGCCGGTAACTGCGTGGTAGAGCACAGCAGGGATGCCTATTACTACAAGCATTCTGTGCAGGCTGAGTGCTGAAATACCTGGTGAATTTTGCAAATCAGTATGTGTAAAGAGTAAAATACCGGTTAAGGCGATGCCTGCGGCCAGCGAAATTGCCGCCAGATTCAGCAATCTTCTGTTAAACTGGCCGGAGAGTTTGCCCCAGGTCTTTGCCAAAATAACGCAATAGGCAACGATCGTGAGACTAAATAAAACCCCGGCGAAAATGTGTAGGTCACGCACATAATCACGGAGAGCCGATAGTATTCCCCGCAAGAACTGACTGTATAAAATCAGGCCGGTAAGAATTAACCCCAATGTCACCAGGCTGTGCAGGAAATGCAAGTCCACAATTTTTTTATTCATAGCTATGCCTCCATATTTAGTTATCATTCCCAACTTTGTCGAGGTTATAGTGGGCAGGCCATTTATTGATAGTAAGGGAAAGTACCGGACAGATGGGAGGTGAACAATTTGGGTTCATATACAATCCGGGAATTGCTGCCGGAGGATTATGAAGCTGCGTTTTCCCTGTGGCAAAAGACGCCGGGGATGGGGTTGAGTGAGGCTGATTCCCGGGAGAATATTGGCATGTTTCTAAGCCGGAACCCGGGGATGAGCTTTGTTGCTGAAGCGGGGAATGAACTTATTGGTACCATACTATGCGGGCACGATGGGCGCCGGGGGATTTTTTACCACCTGACAGTCTGTCACGACTATCGGAAAAGGGGGATCGGCCGGGCGTTGGTAGAGTGTTGCCTGGTCAGGCTGAAAGCAGCCGGTATATTAAAATGTCATCTGTTTGTGCTGGCAGATAACAGCCAGGGGATGGCATTCTGGGAGAGCATGGGTTTTCAGGGAAGAGAGGATATTCATATTTACTCAAGAACTATTAACCAGTAGTGCTTAGGTTAGTGATATAAATTTCAGGGAGGTACGAAATGATCAATTCTTTTGATTTTGTATTGCCAACAAAAATAAGATATGGTACCGGTATGGTCAGGGTATTAGGGGAAGAATTGCGGTTATTACAAGCCCAAAAGGTCATGGTTATCACCGATAAAGGTCTTGTTCAGACCGGCCTGGTCAATAAGATTACCGACCTCATCAAGTCAGCAGGGCTGTCTGTTAGCATTTATGATGAAATTGAGGCCAATCCCAAAGATTATAATGTGGAATTAGCAGCCGAAACCGCCAGAAAACAAGCGATTGACACCATTGTAGCTTTTGGTGGCGGCAGCCCGATTGATGCTGCCAAGGCAGTTGTCGTTCTCACTAAACAAGGCGGCCGCGTCAGAGATTATCAGGGTAAAGGAAAGATCAAGGATGATTGTATCCCTCTTATCACCATACCGACGACCGCCGGGACAGGCAGTGAGGTTACCTTTTCTTCAGTGATTACCGATACTGCCGAAAAGTTTAAGTTTACAATTAAAAGTCCCGCCATTGCTGCCAAAGTAGCCATCATAGATCCCGAGCTTACGCTGACCGTTCCCCCGCTGGTTACTGCCACCACCGGCATTGATGCACTAACCCATGCCATCGAAGGTTATACTGCCAATTGCACTGAACCAATCGCTGAAGCAGTGGGGTTGTATGCTGTTGAATATATCCAGGGAAATATTGTTGAAGCAGTGAAAAACGGGGCAAATATTGAGGCCAGGGATAAGATGATGATGGGAAGCCTGTTAGCTGGCTTATCATTTAGTCACGCCGATGTAGCCTCAGTACATTGCATGGCAGAAGCACTGGGCAGCATGTATGATGCACCGCATGGGCTGTGCAATGCAATTTTATTGCCTTATGTCATGGAATTTAACCTGCCGGCGGCAGAATATAAATACGCCCGGGTCGCCAGAGCCATGGGGATTGACGAGAAAGATGACTGTACCGCAGCCAGAAAAGGCATCGAATACATAAAAAGCTTATCACAGGAAATCGGCTTACCGGGGATTAAATCACTGAACATCAATAAGGAAGACTTTATTATTTTGGCTGAAATGTCGGTAAAAAATGGCTCTAATGATAGCAATCCAAGGAATATAACAAAAGCTGATTATGCAGGGTTATTTAATAAGGCATACAATGATTCCCTCATGAGTTGATCAAGTGATTCAAGTATATTTATTCATCTAAACGTGGAATTCAATATTGGCATCCTGGGAATATTATGCAAAAACATTCCCAAAGGTGAGTGTGCATAACATACTCATCGAATGACTCAGGAGAACCGTCCCCCTGAGTCATTCGGCTTAAAAGGCCCAACCTGCTATGAAGCCTTTGGATACTAAAACTGATATCGATAAAAACAAATTGGAATAAAATTTCATTTTCTGACACTGTAAAAAGACAATGCTAAGTCAATGTAGCATTGTCTTTTTACATTATCAGAAAGTATACCCCCCTGCTGATAATAAGTAAGAACGACTAAGGCTTCAGCCGGCGTCCTAAAGGGCTTGGCACATTGTTTAGAACTCTACTACGGAACCAACAGAGGCAGGAAGCGGTGTTTATTGCCGCAATGTACTCCGTATGATAAGATTAAGAAGAATGAAGTCAAAGGGCTGTAGTTATTTTAATAATCAGCAATAATCCTCAAGGTGGAATATTTTATGAAGAAAGCAATCTCCAATATTGCGCACATTCAACCTTTTGTGCAGGAATACGCGGAAACAATAACTGATGTCCTGGAATTGTATGTAACAATTATTGATGAAGAATGTATCAGAATAGGCGGCACAGGTCCCTCATGCCGAAAGCATCGGCAGGCCGATACCCTACGGGTCGTTTTTTAGGCAGGTGCTTGCAAACGGTAAACCTGGCTTTATACATGATATAGTTAGTAAAAGTGCCTGCCAAAACTGTGATACCTCTGTTTGCTGCCAAGAACGTGCCACGATGGGCTTCCCGATTAGTAAGCAAGGTCAGACCGTCGGTGTTATTGGTGTTATTGCCTTTACTATCGAACAAAAAGAACGCCTAGAACGTAATTCAGCAAAGTTTCTTACATTTCTCAGTCATATGAGCAGTCTGCTGGAAAGCAAGTTGCTTATGCTAGACGACCAATGGCGTCTGCAAAATCAGGTTCAAGAAGTACTGGAGACGGTAAACCAGACATATGCTTTAGGGAGCATGATTGGGCGGGATAAAAATTTTATCCAGCTATTACAAAAAGCTCAACAAGTGGCGATAAGTAACTCGACGATTCTAATACAGGGAGAAAGCGGTACTGGTAAGGATCTATTGGCCAAGGCTATTCATGAGGAAAGTGGGCGCAAAAATCAACCATTTGTGGTGGTGAATTGCCCCTCTATACCGGAGACTTTGTTGGAAAGTGAACTATTTGGTTATGAAGCAGGTGCATTCACAGGAGCTCATAAATCCGGTAAAAAAGGGAAATTTGAACTTGCGAATAAAGGTACAATATTTTTGGATGAGATTGGCGACCTTCCCTTGGTATTACAGCCAAAACTATTGCGAGTCATTCAGGAACGTTCGATAGAACGCATTGCCGGTATACATCCATTGCCTATTGATGTGCGGATTATCGCTGCGACTAACAGAGATTTGGAAAAGATGGTGTGTGAAGGGAAGTTCCGTGAAGACTTGTATTATCGTCTGAATGTTATACCGTTGACTATTCCGCCGCTTCGCTTTCGATCGGTAGATATACCACTTTATATAGACTATTTCTTAGATAAGTTCATGAAAACACTACAAAAAGGAACGCTTAAAATAGACGAACCACTCCGGCGCTGGCTTATGAATTATCATTGGCCTGGCAATGTAAGACAATTGGAACATGTGATTGAGTATCTAGTAAATATTGCACAGGAAGCTGTTCTTACACTGCAGGAGCTTCCGTCTAACCTGATGACAGACGAAGGTCAGGTCGGCTTGGAAATCGGCCTTGAGCAACAATTGGCTGAATGTGAAAAGCAGCTGCTCAGAACATATATCCCACCTGGTGCAACCTTGACTGATAAAAAGCAAGTGGCAAAACGGCTTAAAATTAGTCTGGCAACTTTATATAGGAAACTGGAGAAATATCAACTTCAATAGTATCACAGTATGAGTTCTCAAAACTGATAATAGTTTCGCGAGAGTGCAAATGCCTAGTTTATATAAATCAATGACGATTTTCAATATTTTTATTCTTAACTTTGCGAAATATTATTGCCAACAGGGTATGCTGCAATCACCAAACTTACAAAAAAACTGGACTCAAGCATTTCCTCAAAAATAGAAAAACTTAAGAAAAACCGGCTTTATGCTGCATCTTTACAACAGCAAAGCCGGTTTTTCATGCTATAAGAGAGTATCGTGTGAAAATTTGGCGTGGTTTTTGCGTATGCTTATGGCTAATTGGAGGTTTAGAGACATATGACAAAAAGCAGTTAGGATACAGAAATAATATTGACAGGGGGGCCCATTGCTATATGGATACAAAAATATACGATAGTTATATTGAGATATTGAAGGAAGAATTGGTACCCGCACTAGGGTGTACCGAACCTATTGCTATTGCCTATGCAGCAGCCAAGGCCAGAGAAATATTGGGGTGTTTTCCGGAGAAAGCAGTACTGGAATGCAGTGGTAATATCGTTAAAAATGTAAAAAGTGTTGTCGTTCCTAATGCCGGAGGTCTAACTGGGATTCGAGCCAGTATGCTGGCAGGTCTTGTTGGTGGCAAAGCGGATAATCAACTTGAAGTCCTATCAGATATGACACCGGAGCATATCAGTATTGTCAAAGAGCTACTCGATAGTAATTCCTATGAAGTGCGATTACTATCAACAGATATCAACCTTCATCTTTTAATCTGCTTAATGGCAAAGGATGAATATGTGACAGTAGAAATTAAACATACCCATACCAACATATGTAAAATAGAGAAGAACGGTCAGGTGGTTTATCAAAATGATGTGGCTAATGATAAATATTTAGGGGCTTTTACTGATCGCACCATCCTTACGGTGGAAGGCATTTATAATTTTGCTAATACTGTACCCCTGGAAAAAGTTTGCGATCTTATCGCTATACAAATTGACTACAATATGTGTATTGCCGAGGAAGGTTTGCAAGGTGATTATGGGATAAATATCGGTCGCACATTACTTGATATTGGCCATGATGAGCCGGTACGGACCAAGATTAAAGCCTATACTGCAGCCGCTTCCGAAGCCCGGATGAGTGGTTGCGGGTTGCCGGTGGTCACAAATTCCGGCAGCGGCAATCAAGGTATCGCTACTTCTATCCCTGTTATCGTTTATGCCAGAGAGCATGACCTACCTGTAGAAAAATTGTATCGAGGGCTAGTATTTTCCAACCTACTGACCATTCACCAAAAAACATTGATTGGTCGCTTATCTGCTTTTTGTGGTGCTGTCAGCGCGTCTTGTTCCAGTGGTGCTGCTATTACCTACCTTGAGGGAGGTACTCTTGAACAAATCAATCAAACGATTAGCAATACGCTGGCTAATGTTCCGGGTATTGTCTGCGACGGCGCAAAACCATCCTGTGCCGCCAAAATAGCTTCTTGCCTGGACGCCTCCTACCTATCTCATGTGCTGGCCATGAATGGCAAGCATTATCAGGCAGGAAACGGTATTTTAAAAGCCGATGTGGAAGAAACTATCGCTGCGGTGGGCCGTATAGCCTATAACGGTATGCGGGCAACCGATACGGAGATTATCAAAATCATGTTGGAATCTTAATAAGAGCATAAGGGACGAGCGCAGACAACCCCTACTTTTATCTCATTGCGCCCTGAGGATTTTAACAGAAGAAACCCGATAACTCACGAAAAAATACAATAAAATGAAATAATTGTATATTATTAGCAGGAGTTTTTAAAATAGTGAAGAAAGTGATAAAAAACATTTCAATATTAGTGGGGCGATGCAGCCTTTCAGGCAGGTAAAACTGCTTGAAAGGTTTTTTTATTTTCAATATAAATCTTTGCCTGGCATATTGAAGCCGGCTGTTATGTCAGTAGGCCATGAAAAGATTTATTTTATATAGTAAAGCATTATTTGAAATGGGGGGAAAGCATGAAAAAGTTAAGTTATCTGATGGTGCTGGTGTTGCTGGTCATGGTTCTGGGAGGCTGTGGCAGCAGCAAACCGGCAGAGCAAGTCACTAAAAAGGTACCCAATGATGTTTTGGTTGTCGGTATGTCCCTGGATCTGGCAACATTAGATCCGGCGGCAACAATGGATAATGCCTCCTGGAAGATTACCTATCCCTGTTATGACCGTCTTGTCAAATATAAAACCGATAATGGTAAAAGCAGCACTGAGGTTGAACCGATGGCAGCAGAATCCTGGTCGGTAAGCCCTGATGGCAAGGAGTGGATATTTAAGCTTCGTAAGAATATCAAATTTCATGACGGCAGCCCGCTGACGGCGCAGGCGGTAAAGTTCAGTTTCGACAGGGTCATGAAAATTAAGAAAGGACCTGCCGATTATTTCCCAACACTGAAAGCAGTGGAAGCAGTTGATGACTATACGGTAAAATTCGTAATGGAAAAACCCTTCCCGCCATTTTTGTACACGCTGGCAACCAACGCGGCCAGCATCATCAATCCCAAGGTTATGGCCCAGGAAAAGAATGGCGACTTAGCTTCCGGCTATCTTGCCGATCATACCATGGGCAGTGGCGCCTATGAGCTAAAGGAGTGGAATCCGGGCCAGAATATCAAGCTCCAGGCAGTGAATGACTATTGGGGCGGCGCACCTGCTTTGAAGACGGTACTTATCCAGTTTATTAAAGATCCATCGGCGCAGCGCCTGCAACTGGAGAATGGTGATATCGACATTGCGGAGAGTATTCCCACTGAACAACTTGATCAGTTGAAAGCCAAACCGGATCTGCAGATTGCTGAAAGTCCCAGTCTGTTGGTCAGTTATGTGTATCTGAATAACAAGAAGGCGCCGCTTGATAATATCAAGGTCCGGCAGGCTCTTAATTACGCTATTGATCATAATGCCATCATTCAGGGTGCGATCAAAGGCAAAGGCATCCAATTGAAAGGACCAATTCCTGAAGGCTTATGGGGCTATGATCCCAATGTAAAAGGCTATAGTCTTAACATTGAAAAAGGTAAACAGCTGCTGGCCGAGGCCGGTTTTGCTCAGGGACTGACCTTGAAGCTGCTCTATTCCGATTACAAGAGCTTCTGGGAAAGTGAGGCCCTGCTGCTGCAGGACAATCTGGCTAAAATCGGGGTAAAGGTTGAACTGGAAAAAATAGCATGGGCTACTTTAAGAGACAAGGTGGACCGGGCTGATTACGATCTGTGTCTTGGGGCCTGGAGTCCGGATTACGCCGATCCCCAGACGTTCATGACCTATTGGTATGATTCCAGGATGTTCGGTCTGGCCGGTAACCGGGCATTTTACAAAAACGATGCGGTAGACGCGCTGCTGCGTGAGGCCGAGCAGATCAGTGACCAGGGGGCACGCACCAAGCTCTACCAGCAAGCTCAGGCTATTGTGCTGGAAGAGGCTCCGTATATTTTATTATTCCAAAGCAACAGCATGGTTGCCATGCGCAAAAACGTGCAGGGCTACGTGTACAACCCCATGCTGGAATCCATGTATAACTTTGAAAGCATGAAAAAGAACTGATAGCCTGTATGACAGTGTTAGAGGATATGGATATGTTGCGGCATATCCATATCTGCGCTTTGGGGGGAGAGCATGTTTGTTTTACGGTATTTAATTAAACGGTTACCTCATTTGCTGGTAGTATTTCTGGGGGTATCTATCATTACCTTCGCCATATCCCATGTCATTCCGGGCGATCCGGCGCGAATGCTGGTAGGGCAGCGGGCGAGCCAGGAAACGCTGGCAAAGGTCCGGGTGGAGCTGGGGTTAGATCAACCTATCCCGGTTCAATATCTCCGGTATATGACAGATTTGCTGCAGGGGGATATGGGCACCTCCATTCGTACACAGCAACCAATTGCCAAGGAGCTTAAGCGGTATTTTCCGGCTACTCTGGAGCTTACCCTTGTCAGCATGCTGCTTGCTCTGGTTTTCGGGATCTTGCTGGGGGTAGCGGCTGCTGTCCGGCGCGACCGGTGGGTTGACCACATCAGCCGGATTATTTCCCTCATCGGCGTGTCCAC
>JAQSXM010000080.1 GCA_029256645.1 Sporomusa sp.
TTGATGTTTTCAGCGTTGCCTTGCATTGTTTCCAGTACTTCATGATGGGTCAAGGGCTGGGGCGAGATCCCGGCGGCAAAGTTAGTAACCATGGAAACAGTAGCATAACACATTTCAGCCTCGCGGGCTAAAACCACCTCAGGGACATTTGTCATGCCTACTACGTCACCACCAAATTTAGCAAACATCTTAATCTCGGCAGGTGTTTCAAACCGTGGACCTTCAGTGCACACATAGGTGCCCTGCTGGTGAATCGATATACCAAGGTTTTGGGCCGCTGTGGTTAATACATTGCGCACTGTCGGGCAATACGGCGTTGTTACATCAACATGAACTACGCCACGGTCGCCACCTTCGTAAAAAGTTGTTGTCCGATTTTTAACAAAATCAAGAAACTGGTCAATGAGCACAAAATCACCTGGTTTCATGTCCAGATTAAGTGAACCTACTGCTGTTGTCGCAATAATATTTTGCACGCCAAGCTTCTTTATCGCCCAGATATTAGCCCGGTAATTAATTAAATGCGGTGGGATAGAATGGCTGCTGCCATGACGTGGAATAAATGCAACCTCTTTACCGGCATATTCGCCACTTTTAAAGCGCACTACGCCGTAAGGGGTAGCAATCTCTTGATCACGGATATTGTCCAAGATTCGTGGGTCGTATACGCCGGTTCCACCAATGATGGCAATCTTCATATTTTATCACCCTGCCTATTTATTTTCTATGCCACATATACCAAGTAAATCTTCAATGGTGTTAAGTATATAATCGGGCTGTTCGGCCAGCAGGTCTTTCCAATCTAGCTGAGTCCAACGGACAGCAGCTGTTTTAACCCCGGCTGCGCGCGCGCTTGCCAAGTCGAAAGGACTGTCCCCTATCATTAGGCATTCGGACGGCGCAAGCTTAATCTGTTCCAGTGCCAACTGTACCGGTTCTGGATCAGGCTTATGTTTGGAGCATTCCTCGTGACCGATAACAATAGTGAAATATTTGTCCATGTCAAACAGGCGAAGCCCCCTTATGGCTGTACTTTTTGTCTTTGAAGTAACAATCGCCAGTAGTATGCCCTCATTATAGAGTTTTTGAATAGTTTCAGCTACACCGTCAAAACCAGTTGTCAGTTTATCATGGTGAACCAGATTGAACTCTCTGTAGGTTTTAATTAAATCTTCAACCTTATCAGGTCCATAATGCTCCATCGCATCCCTAAGGGGCTTGCCAAAGAAAGCATAGACTTGCTGGGGAGTAAGTTGCCGCCCATAATGCTGCTCAAAGGTGTGCTGAAAAGATCGGACAATCAGGTTAGAGGTATCAATCAGTGTACCATCCAGATCAAATAAAATTCCTTTGAATTTCAATGTTGCCCTCCTGAATAGAGTTAATGTAACCAGAAAAACAGGAGCCTGGCTTGAGGCTCCTGTTTTTGCCCAGGTCATTGGCAAGTTAAAATTTAAGCCTGCCAGCTTATTGGAAAGATGAGCCAAAATGTCCGTTTTTCATTAGAATGTGCTAATTTAAATAATGAAAATAACACACAAGCAGTAATCCTAACCTAAGAAATTCAAGATTACTGCTCCAAATCCCTGCTATTTGTTTTATAAATTACAAATTTACGCCAATAAATCCGCCAAGTGCTCCAGCCAAACTGCCAGCGGCAAACTTATTACTCAGCATGAGCCAGGATATTTGTTCCTGACCCAATTCGATACCTATCCCCACTGAGAACAGCACATAAATTATGCCAACAGCACAGCCGATAATCAGGCCTTTGGCAGCTACCTGCTTGGCTGCATAGATACTACCGATAAAAATACTAGTTGTAGTTAATGCGACCATAATATATTCAAGATAGGTATCAATAAATCTATTTTCTGATATCAGGCTAATAAGCGAAAGGAATATGGCACAAATAAGCGATACCGCTATACTAACTGCTACTCCTTTAAAAATAGCCATAGAGATATTGGTATTACGCGGAGCTTGGGGGTAGTTTCTTGTCCGTCTGGAAACTTTGGCCATAATACTCCCTCCTGCACAGTCCTTTATTGTTAAATTTATGCAAATAACAGCCAAATATGCGGACTAATTATAAATTTATAGCTCCCAATCCTCTATGGCTTTTATTATGCCATAGTTGGTCAAGTCAAAATGTATCGGTGTAACCGATACTTTTCCGCTTTTTACGGCGACTATATCGCTGTCTGGATCATTCTCACTTTCTGATACACGGCCGCTCATCCAATAATAGGTGCGACCTCTGGGATCCTGGCGGCGTTCAAAGGTATTTTCATAGCTGCGGACGCCAAGCTTGGTGACAACTATTTCCCTAAGCTGATCTTCGCCCAGCGCTGGAACATTGACATTGAGCAAAGTATTAGGTGGTAACCTTTTAGTGATCATTTTTTCCACAATTTTTCTGGCAATTTTAGCTGCCGGTTCGAAATCGAACGGTTGCCAGCTGTCCAGCGACATGGCGATAGCCGGCAGTCCATGTAATGCTCCTTCAATTGCGGCGCTCACTGTACCTGAATAAAGTACGTCAGTTCCCAGGTTTGAACCCTGATTAATTCCCGAGACAATTATATCAGGTTGGTCATCTGTAAGCAGCGCCTCTAAGGCAACCTTAACACAGTCAGTCGGCGTGCCGCCAACCCTCCAGGCGCAAATTGCCGGGGTATTAATACAATGTTTATCAACCCATATTGGATGATGTACAGTAATTGCCTGGCTTGATGCGCTTTTCTCACTGTCAGGTGCGATTACAGTAATTCTAGCAATTTGGGATAATTCCAGCCATAGGGCTTTTATTCCTGGTGCATTGATACCGTCGTCATTGGTCAAAAGTATATGCAAGGCACAGCCTCCCAATAAATTATAATTGGCCCATAAACTTATGGGTCTGTGGAATTACCCTGACGTCTTCAAGCAGGTTAAGCGCTTCTGCCTGATAAGTAAGCATGGCATCCGGCTGAACGGCTGTAGAGGCATTACAGGGGGTAACCGGCTGCAGGATGAGCGGAATACGGTTATTGACTGAAGCCACCAAGTCAACGGCCTGTTTAAACTCGTCACTGCCAGTTTGCCCTGTGATAACCAGCTTAATAAAAACTTCTTTGCCAGCTGCCAGTCGCAAA
This sequence comes from Sporomusa sp., assembly GCA_029256645.1. Next base: position 3,138 of record JAQSXM010000080.1, read on the forward strand.
AATTCATAATGCTCCTGCCAATATGCTTTTCCTGCGATACTCGGCAGTTTTAGGTCCATACTGATAATATGTATATAGGGCAGCGCCTGGGCCAGTTTCTCAACCATAGTGCCATTTGTTTCAAGATATATCAGGCCTTTAAGTTTAGGTGCCAGCTTTATAATGCTCTCAGTTTGCCCCAACGGCTCCCCACCGGTCAAACTAATCGAATGGTGTCTAATGGTTAAGAGCGAATTAATTCGTTGTGCGAGATAATCAATAGACAATGGGTTAGCTATTTTGTCAAAAATTCGCTTGCCCGGGGCACACTCTACTAAAGCATGATCGCATAGCTTACGGGAATCAGGGGTATCACAATAATCACAGGCTAAATTGCAGCCGGCAAAGCGCACAAATATCTGGCGAGTTCCGACATATAAGCCTTCCCCCTGAATCGAAGAAAATATTTCAATAATATTAGCCATATTTTACCCCTGAGGACAGTATTTGACAGCTGAACGCGGCGACTCCCATATTTGGACGCAGCGAATCTTGATATTCTCCTGAAAGACAGGATTAGCGGCAAGCGTATCGTAAATATATTTAGCAATATATTCAGCAGTTGGGGGAATTGTCTTGAATTCTGGCAGGTCATTAAGATAGTAGTGATCAAGATTATCTATTACTTTGCCTACTTCGGCCTTAAGTTCTTTAAAATCCATAATCATACCTAACCGGTTAAGCTCGCGGCCGGAAACAGTGACTTCTACTTTCCAGTTATGTCCGTGTAACCGGCAGCATTTGCCCGGATAATCAGGCAACTGATGTGCAGCCTCAAATTCTGCAATAATGGTCAAATCATACATGGTAAAATACCTCCCTGATTAATAGGTTTTATCAGCAATCGAAGAAATATACTTGAATAGTTAGTACAGGCAATCTTACTATATGCAAAAAAAGATGAGTGTGAACTCACCTTTATTTTATAGCTTGCTTACTTAAGAGGTTTTCCTTGGTAAACTCGTCTGAATTATTTAGTAACATATCCCGATAGCTTAGGCTACGGGTATGTTCAGTATGGCTCCAGTTCCGGTCATTGCGGTGCAGGAAGCCCAGGAAAGTAATCGGTATCCAACTGTATACAAAGAGCGGGTAAAAAATTAAGTATAGCCATGTCTTCCAATTAGCACGGATTTTGGCCAAAATAATGATTGGGAAAACATATTGGCCAATGGCAATGATGGTCCACACTTCTATGGGTAAAACCATATAGAGAATATTAGTATAGAAAGGGACAATATGGTACAAATAGCTTAAAATAACAAATGTTGTCGATAATATCAAGAAATGCGGCTGGACAAGGTGCAGTACTCCATCTAAAATTCTTATGTCACGTCGCCTTATTCCCTCTACTAATAGTTTAGGGATATATCGCCCGGCAACATCAAAGTGACCTTGTGCCCAACGCTTGCGCTGTTTCCAGGATTGCATGAAAGTAAGTGGCTTCTCGTCATAAACTATGGCGTCATGTGCCCAAGTAGTGCGAACACCAATTAATAATGTTTTCATGGTAAATTCCATATCCTCAGTAAGGCAGGTAGCACCCCAGCCAAACTTTTTTAGGATATCGGTAGAAATACACATCCCGGTTCCACCTAAGACACTTGATAAGCCTAGATTATATTTAGCTAGATGCCAAATATGATTGACGACCCAGAAAGAAATGGCGAACGTTGCGGCAATCCAGGTATCATTAGGATTCTTTGCATTAAGATAACCTTGAATGACCTTTTCTCCCTTGCACAGACGATTGTTCATTTCACTGAGGAAATTAGGATCAACGAGATTGTCGGCGTCAAAAACCACTACAGCGTCATATTGCTTTTTTAAAGCAAATAGCTTCTCAAACATCCATTCCATCGCATAGCCTTTGCCTCGTTGCTCAAGGTTAAAACGCTCGTACACAAGGGCACCAGCGTTTTTAGCAATCTGAGCGGTGGTATCTTTGCAATTGTCTGCTACAACATAGATGTCATAAAGGTCTTGGGGATAATTAAGTACATGCAGATTCTCCACCAACTGACCGATTACCTGTTCTTCATTATGTGCAGCAACTATAATGGCAAATGTATTTTTAGGAGTTGTTATTTTATCCTCATGTCTTTTACAAATTCCAAAAAATGCAATGATAAAATAGTACAATGTAAAAAATACAATAATAAGTTGCATGGGAATCATTATGTAGTCAAAAATGTAATTCATGGACGATTCTCCCTTGTAAAATCCTATAATCAAAATATATTTTGATTATAGGATTTATTGGCGGTTTTCTTAAACTGTTTATAAATAATATGCATATGTTTCGGTTAAATGTGTATTTTTCCTGCTGTAACAGATTGACAAAATAAATTTAAGTGGCAGAATGACGGTCAAATAAACCGAACAGAGTATTCAAAATGCCGAATAAGGAGTACACAAAAAATGGCACAAATAATACTGCATTAAGGGTTAAAAACAAAATATATACGCCTACAGCGACAGAAATGGCAACAGGAATTAACCGAACGGGCTCGCCGCCTTTACCTTTAAAATCAGGATATCTGATCGTGCTCACCATTAAATAGGCAAAAATTGCTACCATTAAGGGAAATATCCAACCGGACGGCTTCATACCTAATATGACAAAAGTTGCTACGACACAACCGGCAGTTGGGATTGGTAAGCCCATAAAATAGCCTTTAACGCTACCTGTATTAACATTAAATCTTGCTAAACGCAACGCGCCGCAAGTAGCGAAAGCAGCGGCAATAATATACCCAGCCATACCAAAGTCTTTGAGCATAAAAGCGTATGCTAAAATGGCGGGAGCTACGCCAAAGGAAACCAAGTCACACAATGAATCAAGTTCTTTGCCAAAGTCACTGCTTACACCAAAGTATCGAGCAACCCGACCATCCAGACCGTCTGCGACCAGAGCAGCAATAATTAATAATGCTGAACAGGTAAACTCACCTTGAAAGGTAAAGATAATGGCAAACATGCCCAACACTATGTTAACTGCTGTTAATATATTAGGAATAGCATTTCTCACTTTTCCTTTAACCTCCCTATCACGGTAATTCCGCCTTTAACTCTGTCCCCCTTTTTAACAAGTATGTCTACTGTAGTTGGCACAATGAGTTCAGTACACGATCCAAATTTAATCAATCCATAACGGTCACCTTGCTTAAGTACACTACCAAGGGTGACCCAAGAAACAATACGCCGTGCCAGAATACCGGCAATTTGCGTAACTAAAACACGCATCTGGCTATTTTCTAGACCAATAGCGTGACGTTCATTCTCGCAAGCTGCTGCTTCTTTATATGCAGGCTTAAATCTACCGCAAGTATATTGCTGAAACTTAATCTCACCATTAATCGGGCTACGATTGACATGCACATCAAACACAGATAAAAAAATTGTGACCTTGATACTCTTTTCATTAAGAAACAGATCGTCGTACACCTCATTGACGCCCATTACTTTGCCATCGGCTGGTGATACGATCAATTTGTCGTCCACTGGCACATTACGTTTGGGATTGCGGAAAAAGAAGGTAACAAAGGCCGTTAATACTCCGGGAATAATCGCCCAATATAAGCTTAAAGCTAAGGCAGAAATTATAGTGACTAGTCCAAGTATAGCAATATAAATATATCCTTCTTTGACAACAGGAGTTTTTACCATCTATCCACCTCCCTGTGAAAACCTCCTCTAAAAATTAAAACCAAAAAGCAAGCTCAGTATATCAGTATAATATACTTGGTTTACTTTGTCTAACATTTTTTACCTAGCATGACTTTGACAGCAAAACGGGGCAAAGCCATCATTCTGATAACTCGCTGTGGCTGCAGGAGTAAGCGGAACAGCCATTCCAAGCTGATGCGTTGCATCCAGAGTGGTGCACGTTTAACCGCACCAGCCATTACGTCAAAAGTGCCACCGACGCCCATACATACAGGGACGTTTAGTTTAGACAAGTTTCTCGCCAGCCACTTCTCCTGTTTAGGAACTCCTAATGCAGCTAATAAGATATCAGGTTTGGCAGCTCTAATTGATTCGATAATAGCTGGCTCATCCTGGTGTGTGAAAAAACCATCCCTTATACCGGTAATGATCAGGCCAGGATAACGTTCTATTGCAACCTTTTTTGCCTTTTCAATAATTGCAGTCTGGCTACCAAGCATAAAAACACGATAGCCGTGCTTAGCGGCATGGGCCAGCAGGTTTTGAGAGAGGTCGTAGCCAGCGACTCGCTCCGGCATAGTATATCCTTGATGCCGTGCCGCCCATACAACACCGGCACCATCAGGCACTACCAAAGCACATTGATTAAGGATGGCAGCTAATTCCTGATCTTCTTGTGCCAGCATAACCATCTCTGCGTTGGCGGTAGCGACTAAATGCGGTTTTTTTTCTGCAATAAACTGTTCGAGCTTGGCTTCTGCTTCCGACATAGTAACAATATCAATTAAAACACCTAGAACAGTTGCTTTAGTACTCACTGAGAAGTATTAACTCCTTAACTTTGTTTTACTATACTAGCACATTGTACCACAAGTTTAAAATGACGGCAATCTCGACCACGGCCATTTCCAAAATGGCTGCTTACGTTCCTGCTGATTGGGTTGTTCTTTTGTGCCTGGTGTCAGCCAGGACTTAGAACGACTTTCAGGTAATGGTTGGGTTCCCTGGACAAAAGCACTATATTCGATTTCTTTACAGCCGCTTTCTGCCAGCTTACCTGTGTTTGCACAGATCGGGATACCAGTAATTACATTAGCTGGAACCGGGAAATCAGTTGGCGGCGTATTTGCTACTATTTTGGAAACCATCTTACCCCATAACGCCGAAACCTCAGTACCAGAGATCCCTACAGGCTTACGGTTATCATTACCCACATAAATACCAACTAATATATCCGGAGTATACCCAATAAACCAGGCTGTTTCATAATTGTCAGTAGTACCTGTCTTGCCAGCGGCTGGGCGTCCAAGATTAGCTGGCGTCGCAGTACCAGCCTGGAGCACGCTTTGGAGCATATCTGTTAGAATATAAGCTGTTTCCGGCTTAAGTACCGATTGTTGGATTATCCTGCCTTCTTCAAGCACCTGGTCATTTTCATCAAGTACTTTAAGGATTGACACAGGTTTAGATAATACACCGCCATTCGCAAAGGCACTATATGCTGTCGTCAATTCCCACAAATTAGTTCCCTGAGTTAGACCTCCCAATGCGGAAGCCAAATTATTATCATCAGGTGTTAATGTTGTAATCCCTAAACTTTTAGCAAGTGCTAACGCTTGATCTATTCCTACCTGCTGTCCAAGTTTAACAGCAGCTACATTGACTGACAAGCGCAAAGCTTTTTTCATAGTAATAGGACCACGGTTCTTTTTATCATAGTTAACCGGTGAATACCCATTGATGTTAATGGGCTCATCAACAATTATGGCATTAGCAGCCAAGCCCTGATTAAGGGCGGTTGCATACAAAAATGGTTTAAAGGCTGAACCAGGTTGGCGGACTTCTACGAATACGCGATTTATTTGACTTTCCTCATAACTACGCCCGCCTACCATCGCTTTAACATAACCAGTCTTGGGGTCAAGGGCCAGTACGGCTCCTTGTAGCTCACCTAAAGCCGCCTCAGCCGCTTGCTGCTGCTTTATGTCTAAAGTGGTATAGACTTTAAGACCGCCTTTATATACTCTATTGGCGCCATAGCGTCCAACCAATTCATTAGCAACATAATCAAGAAAATAGGAAGCTTGTACCACCCGCTTTTTTTTGCCGGCAACTTTGATGGGCTCAGCTTTAGCCCGTTCGGCTTCCTGTTCTGTTACATAGCCTTCTTTAACCATCCCGGCTAGCACAACTGACCGGCGATCTAAGGCAGCCTTCATATCAATATAAGGTGAGTAGATGTTGGGACCACGCGGCAATCCTGCAAGCAAAGCGCTTTCAGATAATGACAGCTCTTTGGCATGTTTGCCAAAATACATTTGGGCAGCTGCCTCTACACCATAAGCTCCTTCACCGAAATAGATCTGATTTAAATAAGCTTGCATGATTTCTTGCTTAGAAAATTTGCGTTCAATAATTAAGGCCAGCAGCGCTTCTTTTACTTTCCGGATTAATGTTCGTTCTTGCGTAAGAAACATGTTTTTTGCCAGTTGCTGGGTTATGGTACTTCCGCCTTCCACAAGGCTACCTTGGCGGATATTAACCACAATGGCACGAATAATCCCGATTGGATCAATACCAATATGATTGTAAAATCGGGTGTCTTCATTTGCTATGATCGCCTGCTGAACATAGGGAGACATATTGTTAATTGTTACTACAATTCGGTTTTCCTCAAACAACTTAGAAATTAGTTGACCGTTTATATCAAATACTTGAGTAGCAGCAACCAAATTTAAGTTATTTAGACTGTCAGTTCCTGGCAATCCTAAGAATGCATAACAAATATTAGCCGACATTGAAAATAAAACAACCATGACTGTGATTATAATAATTTTTTTTGGCATAGGCATACACTCCTCTTAGAATAGTATCCCCAAGGTACCTAAGTTTTACATGCAGGAATAGTGAATCTGCCCGGAGAATATACGAGATTTAGACAGTGTTTGTCAAACTAGCGCTAACAGGAGCGACTAAATGAAGCATAAATCATGGCTTTTTCAGGTAATATGCAGCTTAGGCGCTGTGTGTCTTACCATACTGGTAGCATCGCCGCTGGCATTGATTATCTCCGCTAATCTCAACTTTCCTGTACCGGTTTCAGGTTCACCCTTACATCAAGAATCTCAGCCGGACACTGTTGCGTATACTACCTCACCAGGCACAATTACTGATGCTTACTACATGAATGAAAGCTTTGATAATCCGCCGATTTCAGGGAAGCCGGCCTATGATGTATTCACTGTGGAAGAAAGGCAGGCCCAAGGACTGGCATTGGAGGTTCCGAAGGTTACCCCGTACCATGCTGAAAAGGTAGTTTACCTTACTTTTGATGATGGTCCGGCACCGGAAAATACTCCGTCTGTACTGGACATCCTGAAGCGTCATGGTATAAAGGCAACTTTCTTTGTAGTGGGAAATCAGGCTGAGAAGAATCCGGACATTTTACGCCGCATATATCAGGAAGGGCATGCTATTGGTAATCACTCTTACAACCATGTGTACCGTGAGTTATATCAATCACCTAACACTTATGTTTCTCAATTGCGCCATACTGATGAGATTATAAAACAAGTAATTAGTGTACGACCGCGTATCTCACGTGCGCCAGGCGGTTCTGCCGGTAGCTTTACCAAAGAATACTGGGACAACCTAAGTAAACTTGGCTATATTGAGGTTGGCTGGAATATCAGCTCTGGTGATGCTTCAAATGCAAAAGCCAAACAAATTTTGGGTAATATTGTTGCCCAAATGGATAGCAGAAATTTATGGAGCCATGCAATTGTATTGCTGCATGATGGCCGTGGCCATGGCGAGACAGTAAAAGCCTTGCCTGATATCATTAAATTTTATCGAGACCGTCAATTTGAATTTCGGGTTGTTAGTTTTGAGACTCCTGCCCCTTGGTAATGAGTAAAATGCTTTGGACGTTGGTCCAAAGCATTTTTTATTAAACACTATAGTTAGGCGACTCTTTCGTTATGCTGATATCGTGTGGATGACTTTCTTTTAAACCGGCACCAGTGATACGGA
>JAQSXM010000081.1 GCA_029256645.1 Sporomusa sp.
CATGTCAGATGCCTTGAAGCTGTCACTGGCTTTCAACCGCACGACAATATCGGTGTCCCGCCCGTTATTGTTCCTGTCATTGGCCAGTACCCCGGCCTTTTTACCGCTGATGGCACCTGCGAAAGCCTCCCTGACATCGTTTACCGAGGTATGGAAGAATTTCATTTTTTCCCGGTCAACCGTCAGCTTAAATTCCGGAACACCGACCCGGTAATTACTGCGAATATCCTTAAGACCGCTAATCCTGCCCATAATGGCCTGCGCCCGGGACGAAGCCTCAATCAGCGCATCCATGTCCGACCCCAGCAGATAAATCAGTACCGGGGAATGTTCCAGCGATCCCCCCATCGAAACGCCGGCCACTGATGACTCGGTTTCAGAGATACGCACCGCAGCCTGACCGAGATTCTGACGGGCAAAACCTCTAATCTGGTCGGCAATCTGCCAGACACTGCGGCTGCGCTCCCGCTTATTCACCAGTTGGCCTGTCAGCCTGGCCGTATTGCTGTTGCTTTCGCCCACATAGCTCAGGCAATAGGTTACTTCCGGGATTGTCAAAATATATTGTTCCAGTTCGGCAACAACGGCATCAGTCATCTCCAGATTTTGTCCCACCGGTAGTTCAACACTGACCCGGAAACTATTTTCGTCAGTCCGCGGCATATACTCGGCACCAATAATGCCGGCAGGTATCAGGGCGACAGCGGCCACAAACAGGATAAGTACGGCAGCAACAATCTGTTTGCCATGGGCCAGACTGCGCCGCAGCAGCCGTTCATAACCGTCAATGGCCCTTTGTTCCAGGCGGTCCATCCACAGCCACAAAGCACTGTTCCCGGGGGTTAGCCCACCTTTGAACAGACGCGCCGCCAGCATCGGGGTCAGGGTAAAGGACACAAACAGTGAAAACAAGGTGGCAAATACAATCGTCAGGCCAAACTGCCGGAAGTACTGCCCGGTGATATCGGTCATAAAGGCGATGGGGAGAAACACGACAACATCACACAGGGTAATGGCGATTGCCGCCAGGCCGATTTCATTACGCCCTTTTTCAGCTGCCAGCGCCGCCGGTTCTCCTTTTTGCAGGTGGCGATGGATGTTTTCCAGCACCACGATTGAGTCATCAACCAATATCCCAATACAGAGCGCCATTCCCATCAGCGACATCATATTAAAGGTGAAGCCTGCCATGTACATAACCAGAAATGTCGCTATAAGCGAGGTTGGTATCGCCACCATGACAGCTGCCATTGAGCGCCAGCCCCGCAGAAACAAAAACAAAACCAGGCCGGTGGTCACAATGCCTTCAACAAGCGTAGTCAGCGTGTTGTTCAAAGAGTTGTCGATATAGTTGGCATCATTGGCCACAACGATAAACTGATAGTCCGGATATTCTTCCCGCAATGACGCCAGTTGTTCCTGAACCGCCTGGACTGTCTGAACGATATTGGCATCACTGTTTTTGTACACCTGCAGGGCAACAGCCTCATCGCCGTTTACCCTGCTGTACTGGGTCGCCCGGCTGTCCTGCCGGCGCACCTCGGCGATCTCGGTTAACGGGACAGCAGCGCCAGCCGTGTTGGTAAGATACAGCTGTTTAATCTCGTCCGGCGAGGTATAACGTGCCGCCAGTCTTACATCGCTGTCGGTGCTGTCTGTGTACACCGAACCGGCAGGCATGAGCAGGTTTTCCTCCTTGAGACGGTTGACAATCTGTGTTAGCGACAGCTTGTACAATAGCAGTTTATCGCGCTCTACCAGAATCGCCAGTTCTTTTTCCCGGCCGCCGCCAAGGCTGATGTCTGAGACCCCGTCAGCGCGCTGCAGCCGCTCTTTAAACACCTGATCGGCCTTGCCATAGATATCTGAGAGAGGATACCCGGCCTTTACCGCAATCTCCATGACAGGCATGGCATTGGCATCACGCCTGATTACCACCGGCTCACTGATCTCATCAGGCAGATCTTTGCGCACCCTGTTAACAGCCTTGGACGCATCAAGGGAGACCACGTCAACATTGGCCATTAAATCAAATTCCATGATAACAGTAGCCTTTTCCGGTCTGGCAATCGCCACCATCCGCCGCAGATGGGCCAGGGAGGAAAGACCCTGCTCCAGCGGCTTAACGACACTCTCCTCAACCTCTTCCACACTGGCCCCGGCATAGTCAACTGTAACGGTAACATAGGGATTATTCAGCGCCGGCAACAGCTCCACACCGATACGCAGGAAGCTGTAGAGGCCAAGAATGACAAACAACAGTACGATCATGGTTATACCGACAGGGCGCTGGACAGAGAACCGGGTGATATTCATGAATCCACCTCAATGAAGCTATCCGGTTTGAGACGGGATATATTACTGACCGCCACCCGCTCACCGGCCCCGATTCCGTCCACTATCTCGACAGAATCATCATTGCGCTGCCCTGTTTTCACCAGCCGCTGTTCAACCTGGTTGTTCCCCTTGACGACGAACAGATACTCTTTGCCGCTTTTTGGCAGGATTGCTGCTTTAGCAACAAACAAGGTATGCGGTCTTAGCATAACGTCGACCCGGGCATGGGCAAACATGCCGCTTTTTATGGCAGCATCCGCCTGGTCAAGCGCAATCCGGACGGTAAATGCCTGGGTTTTACTGTCACTTGCCGGGCTGATATAAATAACGGTTCCGGGATAATGCCGTCCCAGCGAATCAATCACGCTCTCCAGCCTCATGCCTGTCCGGATGTGGGCGGCATGCTGCTCGGAAACCTGGCAGTCGATGTAGATATTGCTGTTATCGACAACTGTCAGCAGCTTTTGACCTGCCTGGACAAATTCACCCGGTTCAACCTGCCGGTAGCCAATAATGCCGGCTCTGGGGGCGCGCAGCACCATATCGTTACGCTGCTGTTCCAACAGCCGAAGGCTGTATTCGGCCCTGGACAGTGCTGCCTGTTTTGATTCCAGCACTGCCGGTTGTCCACCGGCCATAACCTGCTCACTCAGGGCGGCAAAGGCAGCTTTGGCATTAATCATTTGCTGTCTGGCCGCATCCAGTGCCTCGCGGGAGATGGCCCCGGTATGATATAAGGACTCATAACGCTGGTAATTGGCAAGATTCCGCTGATAATCAGCATCAGCCTGTTGGTAACCGGCATCATAAGTTGCTTTGGCTGCGGTGCTTTCAGCCCGGGCCTGCCAGGCTGCTGCTTCTGTCTGGGCAATTGACAGCAGGATGTCCTCCATATCCTGAATGGCCAGCACCTGACCGGCAGAAACGGCTTGTCCCAGTTCCACAGGTACCTGCGCGATGCGCCCCGCATATTTTGCCGCAATATCCACCTGCGCTGCCGCTACCGTCTGCCCGCTTAACACAATTCTTGTCAGCATATCCCGCGGCTCAACAGTCTGCACCGTCACCAGCGGCTTGATTATCCCGGCTTTAGCGGCGTTCCGGGAGATATTGCCCTGGGATTTAAAAAAGAATAAGATTCCGGAAAAAATTACTGCCGCCAGGGCAACCCCGACCAAAAGCCCGCGTTTCTTAGTATCCAGCATCTTTCGTATTGCCAAGTGTCCACCCCATTTCTTTTGGCCAGTCACATAAAGAAGCTACTGCCCAATAGCAGTATTATCTTACTAACTCCTGATAAACAGCTGAATATTGTAATCGCCGATACCATAGTCCGGATATCTCTCATTGATTGCTTTGATGATATATTGTTTATTTCTGTTTTCCCTGCCCATTGTTGCTATCGCCAACCTGATTTCCCCCTGAGGCGACAGGTAGTCCTTATAGCGCCTGATCCCATCATTTAACTCAGGAAAAACCGGATACTCCTGTATTACCGGCTGTTTTTGCAAAAGCACCTCCCGGTATATCGCATAATATCCCCGGGGATTGATTTGATAGGATTTACGGATTGTATCCTGTACATTGCCGTACTGCCAGAAGTCCTGGCAGATAATATGCAGCTGCACGCTTCCCTGATAACCGGCAGCATCCAAATAGGCGCACAAGGTTAAAACATTCATCTGACAAAACATATCGGCATCAAACCACAAGGTAATTCCGGAGTATGAGTGATTCAGAAGTTTATCAAGTTCAGCAATCGTCAATTCTGCATACCGTTCATAGGTTACCTGTAAAGTTTCTGCCCGCTGTTGAAAAAAAGCTTCACTAAAAATTTCTTCGCAGCATTCCCCGGTAATCATTGATTCATTGAAAGCGATCAGTTCCTGACCTGCAGGGCATTTATTTGCCAAATATGATTTCATTATTGATCCGTTAGCAATATGTAACACCATGGTATCCTCTCCCTGTCTAAATTGTATCATTCTCATAATGCCGGGCAGGCAGCAAAAAGTGAATCCAGGATAGTCAGATACGCAATTCTGGTTCTATTTCTCATGCTTCTCTTTGTCTGCTACAGGTATTCGCTTTCTGGCTTGTTTCCACTTAATGAGATACTCATCAACAATATCCAGAACAATATATAGTAGGAATCCTGCAATTCCAGTTCCAATGGTAAGATGGTCAGGAAATGGTGGTATCACAGCGTTCCTCCAGTTCCCCTTCAATAGAAAAAAACGTCTTTTGCCATTCTACGCCCCAGGGTACAGCATCAGTCAGCAGCACCAGCCGCGCTTCTGAAGCTATTCCTGCCTGGACAACACCTTCCCATGCCCGCTTCAGCATAAGATACTGGCGTTCCATATTGGTCAGAAAAATAATCCGTCCCATACAGATCCCCCCTTTTATCTTTTTGTAAAGACCAGCAAATGAAGCAAAACCCAGCTCTAGGGTCTAATGCGCCTGCCATTACGCAGCTGGTGGGGTAAAAAACAGAGAGCCCTCCAGTAAATACAGTGAGGGCTCTCTATGAGAATCTAAATCCCCTCCCCATCGCTCGTGGGTAAAAAACGGTGATTGTCAGACAGGCAGTTCTTCTGGCTCTGGCTCATAATTGCTCCACATCGTCCCCAGACTTTTGTTTCTGGAGGGATAGGCTCATTTGTTCACCATTACAGTGGCGGGACCGCGCCGGCCTTGCACCGGTCTTCCCTATTAAGCCCCGCAGGGCACCTGTCTCAATAACTCTATTAAATTATCCCTGGGTTTCTGCCGCCCCATTCAGGTTATACATCTCATTATAGAACTTAGCTGTGGGCATGACCTGCACATGATCTTTCTCCAGCAAGCGCCGGTACAACACGGTCGCCTGGCCGCCGGTATAGTCGCGTCCGGCAATCGGGCTGTCCTCAAGAATAATGAGGTTTTTGGCTTGCAGGGCCGCATCCAGATTGCTGAGGTTGTTTTTGCTAATATGCAAGCTGCATAATATGGTCACATCCGCCTGGGCAATAAGCCTGGCATTCTCGGCTGCTGCGACCGCGTCAATGTCTGCAAAAGGTTGTGTAATCACGAAATGTTCCGCAAAGATCCTGGCAGCTTCCGCATCACTGTCCCCGTCTGCTACCACACCGACACTAACGGCAAAACCGGCTGTGGCCAACCTCCGGATTACAGTGCAGGCACAGCCGCCGCCGGCAATCACATGCACTCGCCGCTGCTTCTCCTTATTGTCATTGCGTAAGCCGGCAAATACCTCCACACTGCCGGTAACCGGGTTATGAATGACTTGTACCGGCAACCCGTAGGCCCGGGAAAGATTATCCTTGGTTAACACAGCTGTTGGCGCCCCGTCAGCCAGCAAACCGCCCTGGGCAATCAATAACAGCCGCGAACAAAAACGGGCAGCCGCACTTAAGTCATGTACCACCAGCAATATCGTTTTACCCTGCCGGCAGAGACGCTGGCAAAAACGGAAGATCTCCTCCTGGTACACTACATCCAAACCGGTCATCGGTTCATCAAGAAACAGGATAGGTGTCTGCTGAGCCAAGACTTTAGCCAATAGCACCCGTTGCTTCTGGCCACCGGAGATATTGGTTAAGGGGGTATCGGCCAGGTCCAGAACGTCCGTATATTCCATAGACTCACAGATGATTTTCTCATCCTCCGGGCTTTCTCCCTGCCACCAGGAAAGGTAAGGATAGCGCCCTGCTGCAACAATCTCTTTGGTTGTATAACCAAAGCCAATCTCTACCGATTGTTGTAAAAAGGCGACCTGCTTTGCCAGTGCTTTCTCGGGAATAACCCCCACTTCCTGACCAAACAACTCGACTCGTCCACCTTTGCGGGGCAATATTCCCCGCATCGTCCGCAGCAATGTACTTTTACCGGCTCCATTAGCACCAATAATACCGATGAGTTCCCCCTGCCGGACAGAGAAGGAGATATCCTGTAATACAGTTTTTTTCTCGTAACCGGCGCTTAGCGCTTTAACATTGATAATTGCAGGATTCATACCGCCTCATTCCTTTCCCTGCGCCCGCCGCAATAAGTATAGAAAATACGGTGCGCCCAAAAGAGCGGTTATAATACCGACACGAATCTCGGTAGCGCCGAACATACTGCGCCCCAGCGTATCACAGAACACCAAAAAGGTTCCGCCAGCCAATACACAGGCAGGCAGCAGCTTCCGGTGATCCGGCCCGACGACAAACCGCATCATGTGGGGGATAACCAGCCCGACAAAGCCAATACTGCCACTGATACATACGGCCGCCGCTGTAGCTGTAGCCGCTAACCCCAGAAAAATCAACCGGTACCGGAGGACATGGAGGCCGACACTGCGGGCCTCGGTTTCCCCGAGCGCCAGAATATTCAAATGCCGGGCCATAAGAAACAAAATAATAACGGCGGCCACAATGGGGCCGATTGCCAGCGTAATATGCTCCCACCGCCGGTAGTCCAGACCTCCAACGATCCAAAAGAGATATTCCCGCAGCCGCTGCTCGTTCAGGATCATCAGCACAGCGTTTGTCAGGGCGCCTGTAAAGGAATTGATCGCTACCCCGGCCAATAACAGGACCATGACAGGAATCTTCCCCTGGCGAACTGCCAGGAGAAGAATAATGCCCAGGGCAGCAACAGACCCGATCACAGCAAACAACGGCATGACATAGATGCTTGAACCGGTTATTCCCAGAGCAATGGCAATGACTGCCCCCAGAGCCGCGCCACTTGATAGTCCAAGTATCCCTGGTTCAGCCAACGGATTAGAAAAAATACCCTGCATAACCGCCCCGGATATAGCTAAAGCCGCACCAACCAACAAACCGGCAATAATCCTGGGCAGTCTGATATGCCAAATAACAGCATAGGTTTCTGCCAGTTTTGTATAATCACCACTTTTAAAGTCGGTACCGCCAGACACAATGGCCGAGTAGACAGTTCCGGGCGAGTAAAAGGTCTGTCCAAAACAAAGACTGCCCAAAGCAGTGAGAATACAAATAGCCACTAATAGGATCCATTTCGTTTGATTGCTCCATGTTTTCATCAATATACTCCTTACTCTGCTGACGCACAGCCCATCGCCGGGATTCATCGCGATTGCCGGCAGACCTGGGAAACAATGTTCACCCCTGTCAGGTGAAAAACCAAAAGCCCTTTTATATTCTTACCCCGAAATTGCCATAAACATATGGCAAACTATTCAAATAGGTTTGGGCCATGTCTTGTTCGTCTGCCCGCAATATAATCTCTAATGCAGCTTGAAGACTATTGGCAGCGTAGTCGAGCAGGCAATCGCCTGTCCGGTGTCGCGGACTTTGGCGGGAACAAAACGCCAGCGCTGGACAGAATCAGCCGCCGCATCGTCCAGCAGTTCATAGCCGCTGGATTTCTGCACACTGATTTGCCCGGCCCGCCCGTTTTCCCTAATTTCAACCCTTAGCACTACTGTACCCTCCTGACCGTTCTGCCGGGCTCTCTCCGGATAGGGTGGTTCTCTTTTTGATAAGATGTTGGGAGGAATAATGCCTTTTTCAGTACCGGTGCCACCGGCACCGGTTCCGGTACCGGATTGTCCGGTTCCCCCGCCGCTGCCTGCCGACCCAGCCTGTCCGCCGCCGCCGGCAGCAGCAGAGCTGTCTACAGCTACAACGGCCATACTGCTGACTACTACAGCCGGTTCAGAAACAATCTCGTCAGGCACAACCACATCAGGCTGTACCTGCCGAACAACCGGCGTAGGAACGGGCGCTGTAACCGCCTGACTGGTTTGCACCGGTGCAGCTGCCGCAGCAGCCGGCATCGGCGCCCCTTCAGGCTCACTGGCTAACTCCAATTCAATCACAGTTTCGGGAACTGTTACCGGCAGGAGTGCCCTGACAGCCAGCCAGCCAACACCCATCAATACGATACCATGAAAGACCAGTGAAATAATCATGGCCTTGCGCCAGCGCGATCCTGTCGCCCATTCCATTATTTATCCTTCCTTTCTGTTGCAATCGCCACCCGGTGGGCCCCAGCCAGTTTCATTTCATCAAGTACCGCTACTACTTTTCCATATTCCACCTGTTTGTCAGAGCGCAATACAAATACTACGTCATTTTGTTTGCTTACTTCTATCTGAACGCGTCTTTTCACCAGTTCCAGCGGTATTTCCTCCTGGTCGAACAAAATACGCCCTTCTCTGGTAACAGCAACGGCAACACTATGTGGTTTATCCGACTGTGCCGAGGCTGCCTGCGGTAAATTCACCGGGATGGTCTGCTGATCAACCATATACAGCGTACTCATAATAAAAAACACAAGCAGGAAAAAAATGATGTCGATCATCGGAATAACCATAAGCTTAGGCTGGCGTTCCTGACGCAGGCTACGCAGTTTCATGGCGTTTCTCCGGCTTGATGTTCCCAATCAGTAAAATGCAGGTACGCTCAATATCTGTGATCAATGCGTCCAGACGATGATTAAAATAGCTGTATATTACCATTGCCAGGGTAGCCACACACAGACCGGAGGCTGTGGCGATCAGCGCTTCCCCGACCCCGCCGGTGATAGCCTGCGGCTGACCGGCTTTAATGTTCATTACACTAAATGAGCCAATCATCCCAATTACGGTACCTAACAGGCCTAATAACGGTGCAATCGTTACAACAGTATCCAAATGATTCAAATTTGTCCGCAAATGGGCTACGGCCAAAGCGGCTTCACCCTCTAACACACTCTCGATGTTAACGCTCCCGCGCTGTAAATAGTTGATGCCCTTGCCGGCAACAGCAGCGGCGATGCCATTGGTCTGCCGGCACAGTTCGTAAGCGTCTGCCCAGTTGCCACGCTCTACTAAAGGTGTAAGCTGATGCGTAAACAGCTCCATGTCAGTGTTCATTTTCTTATAATACAAAAACCGTTCAGCACCAATTGCCGCCACCAGCAAAGAGCATGCCAGAATCAGATACATAACTGGTCCGCCTTTATGAAACACACTAAAGCACTCTGCTATAAACTCCATAACTACTCCTCCGTTTTTCGGCCTTGCCGACATACTTAAGGTAAATTTTTAACGATATGCATGATATTCTTTTCAGAAAGCTCCCCTAAACTGTAATAAGTGGAGCCCATTTCCCTGGCAACCAGCCGTGCCAGCCCCAGTTTAACAAAATCGCTTTCTGTATCAATTACCACACTATGAACACCAGCCATTTTTATTTTTCCGGCTATATAGAGAGCTTCAGCGATACTGTCACCCCCGCTGGCCGCCGCTGTATTCGCCCGCCCATCGGTAACCAATACCAATACAGGCTGCATTTCCTGTTCCTTCTTTTGGCGCGAAACCAGTACTGTCAACGCAGTAGCCAGTCCCTCAGCCAAGGGGGTCTTACCGCCGGTCGGTAAATGCCGCAAACATTTTTGCGCCAAATCCACACTGCGGGTTATCGGCAATAACACCTCCGCGGTCTGGCGCCGGAAAGCAATCAGTCCGACCTGATCGCGTTTCTGATAAGCATCCTGCAGCATGGCGCATACCGCGCCTTTCACTGCCCGCATACGCTCACGCGCGCCCATTGAGCCGCTTGCATCAACAACAAACAAAAAGGTATTACCAATCCGTTTTTCACGAATCTTTTGCCGCAGATCTTCCCGCTCAATCGCAATACAGCATTTCCCTTTATCCCGGAACCGCTGGTACGGGGCCGCCGCCCGCAAGGTTGCATCAAAAGCCAGGTCGGTCACAGCACCACGCGGTATTCCGGCCCGAACATAACGCCCCTGCTTTGTATCAGTGCGCGTCAGGCTGCGTTTCCCATTACCGCGCCGTTCCTGCCGGTCCTGCGGCAAAGATAACTCCATCCGTACAAATGGGAATTGGGTATCAATATCAGCCACCTTCTCCTGATCACTGCCGTCTGCAGGCGATTGTTCTGCGGCTGAGGGATCAGGCTGATCTTCCGGCTGTTGATTTTCCGGCTGCTCAAGCGGCGGCTGTTGTTCCGGCTGCTGATCCGAAGACTGATCTTGATTTTGTTCCTCTTCAGGTTGTTCCTGAGGCTCCGGTGGTGGTGGTTCCTGCTCCTGGCGCATGCGCTGCGGCAAAACATAGCAGGCTGCTGCTTCCATATCAACAGGCAGCAGGTAGTCCCGGCCAGCTAGTGCCGCAATGGTACGGGCCGTCTCCAGCAAGAACAGCTCGGCCCGGTGGCCGGCAGAATGGGCTTTGGCACACATCTCGGCAGCCAATAACATCATCGTCTCCGGTATAACAATTGCCTGCAGCAACTGCCTGGCGACTGCCACCTGCTGCCTAATCCCCGCAGTTAGTGCTGCGTACTGCAGCCGGAATCCTTCCGGGTCCCGGTCATAGGCCAAAATACGCCGTACAATCTCGGCCCGGACCTGGGCATCCTGCTCCCGGTCAACAGCAGCATACAAACCAAAACGATCTATAATTTGCGGTGACAAGGCCCCCTCTTCCGGGTTCATTGTGCCAATCAGGCTGCACACGGCCTCATGCCG
>JAQSXM010000451.1 GCA_029256645.1 Sporomusa sp.
AGCCATATCACTGTGCATACGTATCCTGAAAGCCATCCAGATGAGGGAATTAGTACCTTCCGGGCTGATATTGATGTGTCTACCTGCGGCCAGATTTCGCCACTGAAGGCGCTCAATTTTTTAATTAATACCTTTCGCCCGGATATCGCAGCCATTGATTACAGGGTGCGCGGTTTTACCCGTGACGTGAACGGTAAAAAGTTCTTTATTGACCATAAGATAAACTCGATTCAAAACTATATTTCCAGTGACAACCGGGACTTGTACCAAATGATCGATGTCAACGTTTACCAGGAAAACATCTTTCACACCAAGATGCTGCTGAAGGAGTTTGATCTCGATAACTATTTGTTTGGTACAGCCAAAAAAGAATTGTTGGTCGGCGAAAAGAAAAAAATTAAACAGCGTCTCAAAAAAGAAATGGCTGAAATATTTTATGGTAAAAATATTCCCAAAGTGAATCTTAAATTATAGATACATTAAAATCCCCCGGATGGGGGATTTTAATTTTATGAAACTACTATTACAACGTGATTACCGGGCTGTATCTGCATGACCCCTGGGGTGGTCTGTCTTATGGCTTAGTGCGCAAAACGCACAGCATAGCCGGGATAATCCTGATGCTGAATCTATTGGGACAGATCTACTATTATATTGTTACCGGTAAATACACGGAAGTATTATTTACACCGCGCGATATTGCTAATTTACGCAGCTTTTTCCGGTATTCGCTGTTTATCACCGAAAACCACCCCAACTATGGCCGCTATAACCCCGGGCAAAAAGCGCTAATTACGGCTTGGGGATTGGTCATTTTATTATCAGGCCTCGCTGCTTTACCGCACTTGTTGCCGGAGTATGCCTCCTGGCTAAGCAGACCATTAGGCGGGCTTATGGGCAGTAGGATCGTTTTTTATGCTGTTACTATGTTTTTTCTGGCGACTATCCCGCTCCATTTATACTTAGTCTTTACTGAAGACCCAGCTAAACTTCAGGCCATGTTTTCCGGCTATATCCAGAAAGAGCCTAAGGGGCTGGAGGACGGGGAGTGAGCGGCTTCTGCCGCGTTTACTAATGTTGACAGCACTTGCCGGCCAGTATCCATGCCCTGAGCACCGATGAGTACAATCAAATCACCAGGGGTTGCGTCATCTAGCACGGTTCCAATCGCTTTAGACAGGGTACTGCTATAGGTATAACAGACTTTCAGGGTGTTAAGTGTGGACAAAAAGACCCGGCGCTCTTCATCTGTTACGGTATCGGCCTGACTTACATGGTCGGTGCTGGCGGTAATGACAAGGTGAAACGGCAATGTACGCCCCCTGCTGGCGATAGCAGCGGCATTGGCGGCATTAATCGCAGGCCCGCGATGACCGCGGATAGCGTTGACGACAAATAGCCGTTTATAACGAAATGCTGTGATGGTATTAAAAACTGCATTAATGCTTCCCGGATTTAGGGCGGTATCATCGATAATGGTCAACCCTGCAGTGCGAAATACATTCATTCGTCGTTCGATTCCCTTGAAATTGGCTAGTGCATCAGCGATGATCTCGGGTGAGATACCTTGGATAAGAGCAGCAGTTGCTGCAAGCAATGCATTCTCAATATTATGGTGCCCAGGAATGGCTAACCGGAAGGCGTGTCTGCCAATTGGCAATGACTGACCGCCGGTCGTGGTTAATGGCTTATTGATTTCCAGGATAAATAAGCTGCCATACGCGGTAACCTGAGTAACACGGGCTAAGATGTCAGCGTGACTGCCAAAGCCTACGGAGATCTGATGGCCGGAAAAACGGTGGGCGATTGCTTGGCAATAAGGGTCGTCAATATTAACAATCAGCGGTGTTGCCGGGCCAAGCAATTCTAAGAACCTGGTTTTAGCAGTTAGATAACCGGTAAAACTACCGTGAAAATCGAGATGATCGGCGCAAATATTACTAAGCAATCCTGCCGCAAAGCGGACATGCGCCACGCGGTGCATATCAATACCCTGGGCTGACACCTCCATTGCCGCGTGGGTCACTTTGTTCTCAACCATTTGTGCAAGGTATTTGTGGATGTTCACAGCATCAGGTGTTGTAAGGGTACTGGGAAAAGAATTTTTTCCGGTATTGACACGAATTGTGCCAATAAGCCCAGTGGGGCAGCCCGCTTGCGAAAAAATATGTTCTAACATGCAGGCAATGGTAGTTTTCCCGTTTGAACCTGTAATACCAATGAGATTAAGTTTGTGTGACGGGTTAGCATAAAAGGTGGTTGCCAGCGCAGAAAGTGCCAGCCTGGCATCCGGTACGGCAATGACCGGAATTAAAAGCGATGGCAAGTGTTCCGGGCGATCGGTGACAATAGCCAGTGCTCCTTTGTCGGCAGCCGTTTGCACAAATGTATTCCCGTCCTCTTGAAGGCCGCGGATAGCGACAAAAACACAGCCTGGTTTTACTTTGTCCGAGTGGCAGGTAATTCCTGTGGCTCTAGCAGCAAGTTCACAAATAGCCTGCATACCACTTCCCCCCTTACCAGCAACAATGATACTCCAAGGTATTCACATTACTGGCAGGAGGTGAGTCCTGATTAAAAAGAGATTTTTACTTATATTAATGCTATTTATTACCGGGATTTCCTTAAGCTTTGGTTGTGCCCTAAGCCCACCGGCTCCAAAGCCGGAAGGTAAGCAGGTGGCAGCGGGGGTCAATATCGAGGGACAACCAGTAGGTGGTTTGTCTGGTGAGGAAGCCAGACAAATTTTGTTATCGTTGGCTAAAGCCAAAGATGTACCAGCAGTAAATGCGGGTTTTGGCCGGCAGCCGTGTTACACCGGTTTATCAACCCTTCTTACCAGAGGTAACCCGGGACGTTTTGGCACGTTCGCGCCGATTAGGAACTTTTACTACGCCCATCCTGGACAAGAGTCCCGGGCGTATAGCTAACATCCGGCTTACAGCTAAGCTGGTGAATAACACTTTAATTGCCCCAGGACAGGAATTTTCATTCAACCAGGTAACTGGTGAGCCGACTGAGGGCCGTGGCTTTCAACCGGCTATAATCTTTGGTGACAGGGGAGAGAAGGAACAAGGCCTTGGTGGTGGCATGTGCCAGGTATCATCTACTATCTATAATGCCGCATTGGCTGGCGAACTCAACGTGACCGAACGGCATCCCCATTCTCACCCGGTTGCCTATGTACCACAAGGTAAAGATGCTGCAACTTACACAGATAAAGATCTCCGGTTTCTCAATACTACCCGCTGGCGGCTGATAACTCAGGTTTTTGTTCATGACGAGAATACTAAACTAACCGTTGATTTGTGGGCGTTGCCTGACGCATAAGCTGGAGACTGATTTGACATACTAATTGTGAGGTGGGAGCGCATGAAAAAAACAACATTAAATACCGCACTAGTCGTGGCAACAGTATTTTTATTCATTACGGGAGCATATACACTACTCAAGCCTCCCGCCCCAAAACCTGTACCGGCGCCAACCGAACAAGCACCAACTCCGGCACCGACTCCGATATCTAATCAGACAACGCCTGTGCCTCAGCCAATTCCGGGCGTACCGGCTTTTGATGTTTCGAAATATACTAGTGAGCCCCAGATCAGAGTTTATCTGGC